>JBJMOT010000138.1:0-7658 GCA_045803585.1 Gemmatimonadaceae bacterium | reverse complement strand
GTGGCTCGCTGGGACAAGTCGTGAAGTTGCGGCGCTATCGTCTAGGGGACTAGGACGGGGCCCTCTCAAGGCCCAAACACGGGTTCGAATCCCGTTAGCGCTATGATGAGGATCGATCGGCCCCATCGTCTATCGGTTAGGACGGCACCCTTTCACGGTGCAGAGAGGGGTTCGATTCCCCTTGGGGCTATGGCGGGATGAGGGATGCGGGATGCGTCTGAACGCTTGACGCGTGCGTGAATGGCTGGAACGGACTGGCTGACAACCCGTCCGGTTAGGAAAGCAGGTGTGTTGTGAGGAAGGGGTCTCGACCCTGACTTCAGTAGTTGGGGCCGTAGCTCAGTTTGGTTAGAGCACTCGACTGTCACTCGAGAGGTCGCGGGTTCGAGCCCCGTCGGCCCCGTTGTTTTTTGGACTGGTTCGCAGTCAGTAACGCGAGCAGCAGCAAATGCCCTGGTGGTGAAATTGGTAGACACGCCATCTTGAGGGGGTGGTGCCGAAAGGCATAGCGGTTCGAGTCCGCTCCAGGGCACTCGAGGCACTGCGCGTCTTTTCAGATGCCAGTGCCTTTGACTGTAAAGTGTTGCACAGGGAGGAGCTTTCACCGCCACGCCGCCCGTGGACGGGCCATTTGCAAGAACTTGCCACAGTAGCTCAGGGGTAGAGCACCCGATTCGTAATCGGGCGGTCGTGAGTTCAATTCTCACCTGTGGCTCTGACTAGAAGATCTGATGTTGGAGAGAGCGCGCGGCGCCGTGGCGACCGTGCGCTCTTTTTTATGTCTCTACGTCATCCCGGTACGTCATTTTCGCTTCGCGCTACGTAAACATTACGTCATCCCGAGCGGCTCGACCCCGGTAGGCTTTGTCCTCGAAAAGCTTCGCTACTCCTTCCCTCGAGGCCAACCATGCGATACGCAACACTCCCTCTCCTGGCCGGAACCATTCTGGCCGCCGTTTCCTGCACCGACCGATCACCACTCGCCCCGTCTATTGACCCCGCGGTGGCCAACTCCAAAGTCACGACGCCGGGGACAGGCCCGTGGGCCCGGGTGGTGGAAGGCGAGACCGGACCGGGTTCGCTCTACGCGCTATACATCCCCCAAAACTGGAATGGGGATGCGATCTACTACGCACATGGTATTCGGCCGCCTTCTGATCCAATAACGCTCAACGATCAGGACAACTTCTTTCAGGTACGCGACCAACTCGGGGCGCTTGGCTACGCGTTTGCCTATTCCAGTTTTTCGGAAAATGGTCTCTCGGTAAAAGACGGTGTTCAGCGCACGCACCAGTTGCGCGGTCTCCTGACCTCGCAGCTGCCCAGCGCGCCCGCGCACAGCTATGCAGCCGGTTATTCGCTCGGTGGACTTGTCGCCCTGGAACTCGGGGAGAGCTTCCCGTCGCAGTACGATGGCGTGCTGACGATGTGCGGCATGGTTGGTGGAACGCCGTCAGAGCTGCAGTACGTCGGAGATGTCCGGGCGCTGTTCGATTTCTATTATCCCGGGGTCATGCCCGGCAACGTGATAACGGTGCCGAGTCCCCCACTGACGATTCCGGAAATTCAGGCACGCGTGATCGCGGCCATCACGCCGACAGCTGCCAATCCGCGAGCGACGCTCGGCCTTTACGCTATCGCGAGTACGGCACAAACCCAGCTTGCATATGCGCCCGTAGGTAGTCTCGGCGATCCGTCGAGCACCGCCTTTCAGAGCCTGGTCGGCTCGCTGATCACAGCCCTGTACTATCAGCAGGTCGGGACTGACGATGTAGTCAACCGCACTCACGGCCATTCGCCGTACGACAATCGCACCAGCACTTATACGATGGGAACGCCGGCACTTCCCTTCGCGGGTCTGGCGCCGCTCATCGGCTCAATGATCGCCGCGTCAAACGCCGGGGTCACCCGCTATGATTCGCCTCCTGATGCACAGAACTATCTGGACAGGAACTACACGCCCACCGGCAATCTTCAGATACCAGTGGTAAGTGTCCATAATCTTTGGGACCCGCTGGTTCCATTCTTCCACGAGGGCATGCTGGCGAGTACGGTTTCAACAGCCGGCAGCTCGGCGAATCTGCTGCAGCGCGCGGTCCCGAACTACGGTCACTGCAACTTTCCGACGGCGCTTGTCATCAACTCGTTCCAATCACTGGCAAGTTGGGTCACTACTGGAACCAGGCCTGCGAGCTGAGCATCGGCTGCGCAGAAGCCATTCGACGAACGCACAAATCCCGCGGAAACGCGGGATTTGTTTTTTGTTGGAAGTCGTGTGAAGTGCGGTGACCTTTTCACTGCGTTGCGGCGACACTAAGTTGTGTCGTTATGCGGGCGTAATTCAGTTGGTAGAATGCCAGCTTCCCAAGCTGGACGTCGCCGGTTCGAGTCCGGTCGCCCGCTCTAGGTAAGTGAAAAAGCGTCAACAAGCGACGATGTCGCGACGTTTATCCCACCTCTGGTCCACTGGACAAAGGTCTAGTCTGGCCAGACCGCACCCTTCGGGTTAATCAGCATCGGTCGTCATAGGCGACCCCCATCAGCTGGTTTAATGTCTGAGCCCGTAACCCGCGCGGTCATTTGGGTCCTGCTGCTTTGCATGCTCGACGGAATCCGCGGCGCCGCGTGCGCTCAGGGGACGACGTCCGCCGCGATTGCGGGACGTATTCTTGACGAACAGGGCCGCGGATTATCAGGCGTGGACGTGACGGTGACGAACCACGCGACGGGAGTCTCTACGCGCGGCGTCTCTAAAACCGATGGACGGTATTTGATGGGCGGGCTCGAAGTCGGTGGGCCGTACTCCGTGACTGCACGGCGAATCGGCTCACCGGTGCAGGCCCGAACAGGACTCTTCCTGACTGTCGGACAACGGCTGCAGGTGGATGTCGCGTTCGACAGAGAGCCAGTCAGACTCGAAGCCGTCCAGACTCAAGCGCAAACCAGGTTGTTTTCGCGCGCGCACATGGGCACCGAGACATTTCTGTCCGATTCCGTGATCCATCGGATGCCCGTCATCAATCGCGATCTCTACGACCTCGTCCGACTCGTACCTCAAATGTCGACGTGGTTCATGCTCGCCCCGTCGGGAGCCGGGACGCGTGTGAACAGCATCCGCATCGACGGCGTTAGCGATCAGGTGCCATCGAGCAATCTCGCGGCCGGTCAGCTGTACGGCGGAAAGGTGATACCGCTGGAGGCGGTGAAGGAATACCAGGTCTTGTTCTCACCATTCGATGTGAGGCAGGGGGGATTCGCCGGGGCGAGCATCAACGTCGTAACACGCAGCGGCACCAATGATCTTCACGGAAGCCTCTACGCCTACGGCACCAATGAGCGTCTCGGCCGAGATGTGCCTTTCATTCGCAGCGCCCGTTATGACAAACAGCAATTCGGCGTTTCCCTCGGCGGGCCGATCGTTCGTGATCGGATCCTCTTTTTCTTATCGTCGGAGCTGCAACGGCGCAGGATTCCGGCGATCGGCCCATATCTCGGGCAGCCTCTCACCGGCCAGAGCGAGATTCCCGTCAGTGCGCCGGACATTGCGCGCTTTCAGCAGCTGCTGAGCGGTTATGCGCTGGACGGCGGTTCTGCTGGAGCCGTGACCAACGCCAATCCGTCCTCGAGCACTTTCCTGCGGCTCGACGCGCCAATCCCCCTCTGGAACAGTCGTATAACTGTGCGCGGAAACTACGGGCACGCAGACAGCTCGATCTTCGCTCGACCAACCGTCCTGGCACCGGCGAACTGTTCTACGAGCGCGTGCTTTCCACTGTCGTCACTTCAGCACTCGCGTTGGGTGGACAAGCGATCGATCGCCATCCAGTTCATTTCAAACTTTAGCGGCGGTGCATACAACGAGCTGCACATTGGTTACGACGGCATCAATTCTGGCTTCCGTCCATCCGTCAAAGAGCCGCTCATACTTGTCACCGTGGCAGGAACGAGCGGCGCGCCGGCCGTCCTACAGGCTGGAACGCACGAAATCGCGACTGGACAGAGCAACACCAACCGAACCGCGGAGATCACGGATAATCTTTCGATCTCCGCCGGAGCGCACCGCATCACTATGGGTTTCTCCGCGGAGCGGGCTGACCTGCACGCGTTCCAGTTGCGCGGCTCTTACGGTATCTGGGAGTTTGGGAGCCTGGACTCGCTGCAGACGGGGACCGCCTCGCGCTATCGCGTGACGCGCGATACAGGCAGCGTGACTGCGGCATCAGGCGCGTATCAGGCGTTGTACGTGGGGGATGAATGGGAGGCTTCGCACCGGCTGTCTCTCACGTTTGGAATCAGAGGCGATCGGTCACTGCTTTCGGCCCATCCACCGTACGTCGCCGCCGTCGACTCGATGTTCCACGTCCGTACTGACGCGGTGCCTGCGGGAACGATCGCGTGGTCGCCGCGGCTCGGTTTCAACTATCGCCTCACGGGCGATCAATCACCGCCGGCGCAGGTGCGTGGCGGCGCCGGCCTGTTCACGGGCCGGCCGCCGTTGTTCTGGTTGTTCGGTGGGTTCTCAGCTTATGGACTTGCGATGCGAACTCTCCAGTGCGGATCGCTTCCAGGCGATGTCGGTCCGCCTCCCATGTTCAGTGCTGACATTCGAAACCCGCCGCTCGCTTGCGCGGGCGGTCAGACATTCGGTGGCGCGACGACCGGAGAGATTGACGTCATCGATCAGCGTCTGGCCCTTCCACAGACAATGCGCGTAACACTTGCGGTGGACGCGCACCTGGCGGGCGGTCTCCTCGGAACCATCGAAGGACTGTATACGCGAGCAACGCGGGCGACCTTTTTTGCTCCAATCAATCTCGGCGACCCGGTGGCCGCCGACCGTCACGGCCGGGTGATGTACGGGACAATCAGCGCCACGGGCGTCGCGACGCCGGTGCGAATCGCCTCCAGTCTGGGCGATGTCATCACGATCACCAACCATTCGGGCGATTACGCCTATAACATCGTTGGTGAGCTGCGAAAGGAGAGTCGTCTCGCGGATCTCACCGGCTCGTTCAGCCTGGGGCGCGCTCGTGATGTGCAGAGCCCGCGGCCGGTGAGTGCTCTCCTGATCGACAATTGGAGGTTCGCGCGTCCCGTTGCTGGTCGCCAGGATGATTTCGCGGTCGGGACGTCTGATTTCGATCAGACTTTTCAGGTGCGCGCATCCGGTACGCTCCGCTCACCCTGGCGGCGGTTTTCGACGGACGTGTCGTTCTTTTACGTTGGCGGCTCGGGATTTCCCTACACATACGTCACTGGCGGGACGGCGGGCCGTGGCGATCTAAACGCGGACGGCGCAGTCGGCAACGATCCCATTTACATTCCGCGCGCCGCATTCGACACAGCCGAGATCAGATTCGCCGGATCGGCAGCCGAGGTTCAAACCCAGCAGACCGCATTCGAGCGCTTCATCGACGGCGAGAGCTGCCTTCACACCCAGGAAGGGCGGATCATGGCGCGGAATAGTTGCCGCTCGCCCTGGATGAATCTCACCAACCTCGCGGTACGCCAGTCAGTGCCGAGCATACGGGATCATTCCCTCGTGTTCGAGCTGCAGGTCTTCAACGTTCTCAATTTGCTGAACCCGCGTTGGGGAAGGATTGCATTTCCCACCGGGTCGGCGCTGGCGAGCACAAACCAGATCGCATTGCTGTCACAGGTCGGCGAAACACAAGGCCCCGGAGCACAGCCGATTTACCGCTTCGATTCGAGCATGCAACGATACAGCTACGAGAATCTCGACACGTATTATCAGCTTCAGGTCGCGGTCCGCTACAACTTCTAATGAAATGTTAAACGGACCCGCCTACCGGACAGCGATGCTCGCCGCGCTATCTCTTTTGCTTTGCGCGTCGGCTCCGAAGGCGAATGGTCAGCGTGGGGGACGTCCGACTCGCGTGCTCGTGCTGTACCAGCAACAGGCTGAGACACAGCCGATGCTCGAATTCGCGCACCGACTCCGCGCGACGATCAGCAACGAGTTGGGGACCCCGGTCGAATTCTACCAGGAGGCCCTCGACTTCGACCGCTTTACCGGTCGCGAACAATCAACCTCGCTGGCCCGTTACTTCGACGACAAGTATCGTCGTTTCGGCATCGATGTCGTCGTCCCGGTCGGTGGACGCGCGTTGAAATTCGCGGTCGACCGGTTGGCGGAGGTACTGCCCAACGTTCCGATCGTGTTCGCGCTGTGCGCGGCGCCGCAAACGGATCCAGCGGCACAGCCGGGCAACGTCACGGGACGCATCGCTTCACCTTCGCGCTTCACGCCCACACTGTTGATGGCCCGGCGTCTCCAGCCGAACGCACAGCAAATCGTTGTGATCGGCGGGGCGGGAGCGACTGATTCCGCCTCGGTCTCCGCTGCGGTGAGCGCGGTAGCGACGTTGAGGGATTCACTTGCGCTCACCGTTCTCGAAGGGCTGCCGCTGGATGTGTTGCTTCCGAGGCTCCGCCAGCTTTCTCGTCACTCGATTTTTGTCTTCGCGAACTACCGGCAGGACGGGAAGGGACAGACGTTCGAGCCATCGGACATCGTTGGGAGCATCGCACGCGCGGCGCCCGGTCCAATGTACACCCAGTTGTGGAGCTACATCAGTGAAGGCGTGGTCGGCGGTTCAGTCGTGCGGTTCGACGACGAAGGCTTCCTCACCGGTCAGCTCGTCGTGCGCGTTCTTCGACGCCGGCCTGGCGAGCCGATGCCGCCTGTCGAGCCAATCGCCAAGAAGTTCGTCGCCGACTCGCGCCAACTTCGACGGTGGGGACTATCCGAGGCGATGCTGCCGCCAAACACTGAGGTCATGTTCCGCGAGCCCACGCTTTGGCAGCGGTACCGGACCGTGGTTCTTCTGACGCTCGGCATCATCGCTGCGGAGTTGCTGCTCATAGGAGCTTTGCTCCTCGAACGGCGCCGACGCCGCCGCGCGCAAATCGCGGCGGAGGAGGAGCAAGACCGGACCGACGAGACGCGGCGCCAGATCACCCGCGACGGGCGCGTCACCCTTGTCGGCGAGCTCTCGGCGACGATGTCACACGAGCTTCGTCAGCCGCTCGCCGCAATCCTCAACAACGCTGAAGCCGGCGCCAGGGTCGTGAAGCGCAACACCGGGCAGCTTGTCGCGGACGAACGGGAGTTGTGTGCCGAGATCTTCAGCGCGATCATCGCTGACGATGCGCTTGCGTCTGACATCATCTCGCGGGTTCGCGCGATGGTGCGAAGGGAGGAATTGCCACAGCAGCTGGTGGACCTGAATGAAATGTGTCGCGCATCGGCACGCGTACTACAGTACGACGCTCGGAACCGCCGCGCGGAGATCACGTTGTCGCTCGACCCACAATTGCCGGTGGTCACCGGAGATCCCGTTCAGTTTCAGCAGGTCGTGCTGAATCTCATATCGAACGCGCTTGATGCAGCCGCGGGGACGCCGGATCCGCATGTCGTCGTCAGCACGGTCGCGCGCGATGAGGAGGTCGAGATTGCCGTCCGCGACAACGGTGCCGGGTTGGCGGGCGAAGTTCAGGAGCACCTTTTCGAGTCATTCTTCACCACCAAGGCAGAAGGTCTCGGGTTGGGGCTGCCGATCGTGCAATCGATCGTCGAGCGACACCACGGGCGAGTACGGGCCGAGAACGGCGAACAGGGTGGCGCAATCTTTCGG
>JBJMOT010000015.1:0-25991 GCA_045803585.1 Gemmatimonadaceae bacterium | reverse complement strand
TTGCGCGGGTCGAACGCCTCGTGAAGAACACGGGCGTTGAACTCGAGCCAGCTAAGTTCGCGATTGATGTAAAGAGATGGGTCGAGACGCATTACCTGGAGCTGAGATCCACTAAAGGGAATCGCAATTCAATGGCGACAGATACAAATGTGAGATTAAATTCCCCTAACTCATACCCCCGGGATACGAGAATTGGGCCATACGGACGCGGTTGTTGTGCTGACGACGCTCGCCAATACTGACGAAGCGGTGAAATTCGTGCGAGCGCTGCTCGATCGCCGCCTGGTCGCATGCGGGACCATACTGCCCGCGGCGCGGTCGCTATACCGCTGGGAAGACAAGCTCGCCGACGAGACCGAGGTGGTGGTGATGCTGAAAACCCGATCGGGCGCGATCCACGGTCTGGAGAAGGCCTTCAAGGAGCTGCACCCCTATAAGGTCCCCGAGCTGCTCGCCGTCCCGGTAACGGGCGGTCTGGAGCGTTATCTGGGCTGGATTAATAGCGAAACGAGCCTGCAAATCGTCTGATAGGGGTGAATCCCCGATCGAGTTTTTATAGCCGCTCCGGTGGCGCGCGGCAGGCCCAGTGAAATACAGTCGTGCCGCCATCGCCGTCCTCACAATTGCGTTGTGGGTGAGCGGCATGGCGATGATGTTCCGCCGCAACGCAAACCGCAGCGAAGCACAGCGCCTCTCGGAAGTCGCGCTTAGGGTCCAGCCCGCGACTTTCTACTACGTCGTCGAGCGCAACGGCCAGCAGATAGGCGGCGCGTCATCGTCGCTCGACACGACCACGAACACTCTTGTCAGCGAAGAGTATTTTGTCGGCGACTTTCCAACGCGCGCCGGCGTGGAGAGAACATCCGCGCGCTGGCAGACCAAGCTCACTCGCGGGTTCCGCTTCGTCGATCTCAGCATCGACATCGCGCGTCCTACCCGGCCGTTCTCGATCAATGCGTCGGTCCAGGAAGACACCTCGCTCTTCATAGCGGGGACGAAGAGAACCGGCGGGCATCCCCCGGCGCGCTATACGTTCGTACCACCTCTGTTCACTCCATCTCTGGCGCCAGTGGCATTCATGCTTGGCGGGCCGCCGACGATCGGACGAAAGCAGACGATGTCGGTGTTCGACCCGACGACTCGCATCGTCACCAGGCCAGAGCTGCAGATCCGCGCCGAGTCACTCTTCACAGTCATAGACAGCGCGTCGGCGGCTGCCGAAGGAAAGTGGGTGGCGGCGCACCGCGACACCGTGCGGGCGTGGCGGATCGACGACTCGTCCCGAGGCCTGACGACGTGGGTGGATGGAGAGGGCCGGTTGGTCGCATCACAGGCCGGCGACATCTCGATCATTCGCACGGCATTCGAGATCGCCTTCAAGAACTTCAAGGCGTCGAGCGACACGCTTCTCGCGCGCCGCAAACAACGAAAGAATTCCAGGAAACAATGATCGAACTTCGTCAGCTAAAAAAGAATTACGGATCGTTTACCGCGGTCGATTCCATCGACCTCACCGTCCCCGACGGCGAGCTGTTCGGCTTTCTCGGCCCTAATGGCGCAGGAAAGACGACCACTCTGCGCATGATCGCCGGGATTCTGCAGCCCACGTCCGGCTCGATTCATCTTGCCGGCATCGACCTCGCTGTGGATCCGTTGGCGGCGAAGGCGAAGCTGGGATTCATTCCCGACCGGCCGTTCATCTATGAGAAGCTCACCGGGTCGGAGTTTCTCCGTTTCGTCGCAGGGCTGTACGGGCAGGACGGTGACAAGATCGAGCATCGCGGACGCGAGCTGATGGCCCTGTTCGATCTCGAGGAATGGGCGGACGAGCTCGTCGAGAGCTACAGCCACGGCATGCGGCAGAAGCTGATCATCTCCAGCGCGTTCATTCACCGCCCCGAGGTAATCGTGGTCGATGAGCCGATGGTCGGGCTGGATCCCAAGGCGGCGAGAATTCTCAAGGATCTGTTCCGCGAGTACGTGCGGCGCGGTCACACCATCATGATGTCGACGCACACGCTCGAGGTCGCCGAGACTTTGTGCGACAGGATCGCGATCATCCAGCAGGGAAAGATTCGCGCGGTGGGGACGATCGAGGACCTGCGCGAGCAGGCGACGGGCGGCGGTGGTCTCGAGGAGATTTTCCTGAAGCTCACCGGTGAGCGAGCAGCGCGCGAAACGATGGATGTGCTTGATGCCTAGCCGCGCTTCGGAGCCTTTCGCGTTACCGATGCCGCGATCGGGTGACAGGGGGGAGCCGCTGCCGTCGCCGGGGTTGTTTCACCTGCTGTCGCCGAAATTCATTTCCGCGAAGGCACGGCCGCTCGGAAAGACGGAGAACAAATCGGGCAGGCTGATCGCGTTCGTTGTGATTGGCGCAGTGTTCTGGGTCTTCGTGTTCGGGCTGCTGTACCGGCTGCTGAAATATTTCCGGGGAATTCCCGAGATCGGCGCGCTCCTCGCCGCGAAGCTGCTTGGACTGATGTTCATCAGCCTCTTCGGAATCCTGATTCTGTCCAATGTCGTCACGGCGCTGTCCAGCTTTTTCCTGGCGAAAGATCTCGACCTGCTGGTGGCAGGGCCGGTGGATTGGCTGCGACTCTACGGCGCGAAGCTTCTGGAGACGACCGCGCATTCGAGCTGGATGGTGATGCTCGTGGCGACTCCGGTCCTTACGGCGTACGGCTTCACCTACAAAGGCGGATTTCTTTATCCGTTGGTGGCGATTGGCGCTGTCATTCCGTTCCTTCTCATTCCGGCGGCAATCGGGAGCGCGATCACGCTACTCCTCGTCAACATTTTTCCGGCTCGCAGAACGCGCGATATCCTGAGCGTGATTGCAGTTCTCGCCGCCGCGGGTGTGGTGCTGCTCTTCAGACTGGTGCGTCCGGAGCGACTGGCGCGCCCCGAAGGCTTCCGCTCACTGGTTGAGTTCATCTCATTGCTGCGCGGGCCGACCTCACCCTGGCTGCCGAGCGAGTGGGCGGCGCAAGGAATCATGACGTGGCTGCGCGGGGAGCCGGAGCTACTTCCCTTCTACCTGCTGGTCTCGACGGCGGCGGCGACCATCGTGTTCGGCGCTCTGCTCCATCGCTGGCTTTACGATCGCGGGTTCAGCAAGTCGCAGGAGAGCGGCGAGAGATGGGTACGCCAGGGCGTGCTCGGTAAATACGTCGGACGCGCTCTGTCTCCGTGGGGAGTGATGCGACGGGAGCTGGTTCTCAAGGAGATGCGTCTCTTCTTCCGCGACACCACCCAATGGTCGCAGCTCATCCTGCTGACGGTGCTCGTCGTCGTATACGTCTTCAACATCAAGTTTCTGCCGCTGCGAGGCGAAGGCGTCACTTTCTTTCTCGCCAACGTAATTCCATTCGTGAATCTCATACTCGCCGGGTTTGTGCTAGCGTCGATCGCAGCGCGATTCATCTTTCCCGGCATCAGCCTCGAGGGACGGACACTCTGGCTGCTGCGCTCGAGTCCGCTGGAAATGCGTCAGCTGCTCTGGTCCAAGTTCTGGGTGGGGACGATTCCGCTGTTGGCGTTGGCGCTGGTGTTGGTGTTCGCGACGGACGTCCTCCTCCAGGTGAGCGGTTTCATGATGGCCGTCTCGATTTTCACCATCACCATGATGACCTTCGCCATCGCGGGACTCGCACTGGGGTTTGGCGCGCTATTCCCGAAATTCAATACCGAGAACGCCGCCCAGATTCCAACTTCCTTTGGCGGGCTGATGCTGATGATGGCGTCGGTCGTATTGATCGGACTGGTGATCGTTCTGGAGGCGCGCCCCGTCTACGAGTACGTCGGCGCGCGGATGCTCAAGACCGATCCGGATCCTTCGGAGATGTGGCTTGGATTTGGTGGAGCGACGCTGATCTCGCTGGCGGCGACGTTTGTGCCGATCCGGATTGCCGTGAGGCGGATGAGAGAGCTGGAGCGATAGCTACTTCGCGGCTCTCTCGCGCAGAAATCCTATCGCCTCGTCCTGAGAAGTAAAAATCTTCTTGGCGAGGGTGCCGTCCTCGTAGCGTAGCTCGACGGCAATGCTGAGCGGCACCTGGACTTCCTCCGGCCGCGCCGGAACGTCTATGTCCAGAGCGGCGGCGACGCCTTCACCCTGAAGCAGCCGCACGATTTCCCGACGCAGCGAGGCCTCGGTCAGGCCCTGTAGCGCCAGCGCCTGCGCGGCGATACCGTGACGCTCGCGAATCAGTCCGAGAAGGAGATGCTGCGTCCCCACGTATCCGTCACCGAATTCGTGGGCGACGCTGATCGCCTGGTCGAGCACAACCCTGGCGCGGGAGCTGTACGGCAAATCAGGGATGCGCGAGCGGGCGATCGCTTTCCCGGTCCCGACCATCCGGTCCACAGCTTCCTGGACGCGCATCGGGCTGGCGCCGAGGTTGTGGAGAACGTCCATAACTAGAGTGTCGTCTTCGGCGAGCAGGCCAAGGAGCAGGTGCTCGGGTCCGACATACTCGTGGCTCCGACGATGGGCCTCTTCGCGCGCCTTGATCAGCGCACTGCGCACTCTGCTGGTAAAATCGTAACCGGCCAGAAAAACCTCCTCGTTCTGGCCCTAAGATTCCGATCCGGAGCAGATATCGCAAGCTTCGGGATTTCTCTGCAACTTTTACTCAGCGCGGGACGCATTAGAGCGAGTTAACTGGGGCAGACGCAGAGGGGATACGTATGAACCTCACCCATCGCGAGACTGAAGCGCTCGACTCCCTTTGCGACACTTTTGTGCCTTCGCTCCCATTTGGGAACGACGAAGACCCGGTGCTCTTCAGCATGTCCGCCGGTGATCTGGGTGTGAGCGCGAGGGTGGCCGCGGCGCTCGATCGCATTGAGCCGGCGAAGGCAGACGCGTTCAGATTTTTTCTGCGTCTGCTCGACAATCCTCTTTTCATGGCCAGCGTTTCGCGCAGCGCGTCGCGATTCGCGCAGCTCACGCAAGCGAAACGTGAGCGGGTGCTGCAGCGTCTCGCCGGCAGCGCCGTCCCCCAGTTACGCACGGCGTACCAGGGAGCGAGAAGCCTGGTGATGCTGCACACCTACGCGGCCAATGGAACACCGGAGTCCGACGCGCTGCTCAACGCCATTGGTTACGACGCACCAGTAAATGCTCGCTCGACGGCACCGCACGTTCCGGTCACCACAGTTGGAGACGACTCGAAGATCGAATGCGACGTGTGCGTCGTCGGCTCCGGTGCGGCGGGAAGTGTCGTTGCGGCAGAGCTGGCAGGCGCTGGACGCGACGTCGTAGTCGTCGAGGCGGGCGGCACCTGGAGCGGATCGGATTTCGATCAGCACGAGCTGACGGGAATGCAGCGCCTCTTTCGCGAAGGCGGCCTCTCCGGGACGCGCGACCTGAGTATGTCGCTCCTCGCCGGCTCGGCGATCGGCGGCGGGACTACTGTGAATTGGCAGTCGTGCTTCCGCACACCCGATGACGTCCGCGAAGAATGGGCGGATCTCTCGGGTTGCAGTTTCTTCAGCGGAGAATCTTTCAGCGAATGCCTCGATGCCGTCTGGCGTCGCATCGGCGCATCTACCGACGAAAGCGAGATCAACGAGAACAACTCTGCCCTCAGGCGCGGCGCGCAATCGCTCGGCTACCGCTGGAACATGATCGCGCGCAATTCACTCGGGTGCGACCTCTCGCAGTGCGGCAGCTGCATGTACGGGTGCAGGGTGGGCGGCAAACAGAGCGCGTCGACGACCTACCTGCTCGACGCCATCCGATCGGGTGCGCGGGTCATCGCACCGTTCGCGGCGACGAGAATCGCGCAGAGCAAATCCAACGTCACCGGCGTCGAAGGACGCTATACCACGCCGGAGGGTGAAAGCCGGACCGCGAAAATCCAGGCATCTCGGGTGGTGCTCGCCGCGGGCGCGCTGGAAACACCGGCAATTCTCCACCGGTCGGGATACAAATCGCTCCACCTGGGCCAGCACCTCTTTCTGCATCCGACCGTCGGGCTCACCGGACTTTACGACTCGCCCATCGAGTCATGGAAAGGAGCACCGCAGACCGTGCTGTGCGACGAGTTCAGCGATCTGTCGGACGGATACGGCTACAGGATCGAGGCCGCGCCGGTGCATCCCGGCCTGATGTCCGTAGCCATTCCGTGGACAAACGCGCGCGAACACCGCCGGGATATGCAACGCGTGAGGTACGCCGCTTCGATGATCGTGCTGAGTCGGGACGCGAACACCGGACGTGTACGATTCGACGTCACGGGTCTTCCTTATTTCGAGTACCGGCTTGGCGGCGAGGAGAAAAAACGATTAAAGCACGGGATGGCACGAGTAGCCCGAATCCATCACGCCGCCGGCGCGGCGCAAATTATGACTTTGCACGCCGCACGTGTCGCCTGGAACCGCGCGTCAGGTGTGTCGATCGACAGTTATTGTAAGGAAATCGACGCTGCCTCGACTGCGCCGAATCGTTTGCCGCTGTTCAGCGCGCATCAGATGGGAACGTGCAGGATGGGCTCTGACAGCGCGTCCGCAGTGTGCGATGAGAACGGAGCGGTGTTCGGATTGGCCGGGGCGTACGTCGCTGACGCGAGCCTCTTCCCTGCTTCGTCGGGCGTGAACCCGATGATCACCATCATGGCGCTGGCGCGGCATGTAGCGAAAGGAATCACATGATGGGTCTTATTTGACGCGCGCTTTTTCCAGATGCGCAGTGGCGCCATCTCGAACGGCCAGGTATACGACGCCGTTGTCACCGAAGCCGGCGAGAGTTCTGTTCGCGGGAAGCTGGACTCTGTCGATCAGCTCGCCCTTTCGATTGACGACATCGTAGACCGGACGGGCGTCGACGTTCTGGCTGGTGCGGATCCAGAGATTGCCGTCCGTGTCGGCGCGCGTCGAGCCGGGCGCGAAAGCCGGCTTGTAGTCTGGTAGATCGGTCGGCGCGACCATCGTCAGAGGGGGAAGATTACCTCCGCCAGCGGCTGCGGGACCGACCGAAGTGGTGACGTTGCCACCCGCACCTGCGCCGGCACCGGCGCCATCTCGACGCGGTGCGCCACCCGCGCCGCCACCATCGGCGCGAAACACGAACTGGCCACCGCCGAGTCCGCCGCCGAGCTGGCCACTCGCTCGCGCTTTCTCGATTGCGACCTTCGCCGAATCGATGAACGCGACCTTCCCTTCGTCGGTGAGACGCTCCCAGTTGAAGGGAATCTTGGGAGTGCTGACGACGTGTCCGTCCGCCGCGATCCAGTCGATGTGAAAGTCTTTCGCACGAACCAGCGCAATAGTCCCATCGGGGAGCAAAGCCCAATCGTCGCCCTGCGGAAGTGGATTCATCCTCGACATCACTCGCACTCCGCCGTCAGGCGACTGAGTCACCTCGAGATTGATCTTCGGTGTCTTGAAGAACGCGGCAGTATCTACCTTGCGCGTCGCGAGATCAAAGCGAACGATCGCAGCAGAATCAGGAGGCGTTGGGATTTGTGGCGCCCCGCCGCCGCCTGCCGCGAGACGCGGTCCAAGTCCGCCGCCGAAGTTGAACGGCGCCCGGTACACCAGCTTTCCGTTCGGATCGAATCCCGGATTCCCGAATGGTCCACCGATCAGAAAGCGGATGTCCTGCGCTCGAGGCGCCGACATCACGCGCGCAATCTTCCCGCTGGGATCGATGAGCAGCATCGACAGCGATGCCGGATCGACGAACAGCGTCGAGTCACCCCGATAAGGAATCAGCCCGCCCGGCTGCACACCGTAGGCATTCGCCGTTGCACTGGTAGTGTCGGCAATCACGGTGACACCCGCGAGCGCCGAATCGAACATCACTACTCGTCTACCAACGATGTCATTCACGAGCACCCGCCCGTCGGGCAGATGCCGCACCGTAGTTACTGCGCCAAGTGGCTCTTTGGCGACTGCGGTTACTGGACCGAGCTGACGGACCGACGCAAGTGACTGCGCTCCGCAGACAGAGGCGCCGACCGATGTCAGCGCTAGAGCGATCGATATTGCCTTCATGAGAGATACCGTTGGGTGTTCACTTGGTTAGTTGCGGATGATGATGACCTGACCACCGCCACCGCCAGCCCCGCCGCCGCCGGCGGGAGCGGTGAAGATTCCACTGCCGGGAAACATCATCGGGCCGTTGCCCGCGCCCGCAGTTCCCGATCTGATGGAAGCCAGATAACGGGTGTCGAGATAACTGGAGATGAACGCCGGAAGCCTCCGGCGCTGCTCGCCAGTGAGGAGCGTATTCAACTTTGGCACCAATCTGATCAACAGGTCCACCGAAGCCTCACGCGCTCTCTGATAGTGACCGTAGGCTTCGCCCTTGTTGTAGTTATCAGGAAGCGCAGCCAGATATTTCGCCACCGGCGACCAGATCGAATCGAGACTCACCACGTAGCGTCTGTTCATCGTCGCTACGCTGTCCGCCTGCGGACCTGTCAGCTGGAGGGTGTCGGCCTGGCGCAGAATCGCGGAGAGCGGGTTCGGAATTCCACCGCTTCCATAAATGGCCTTGAGCATTGGCTCGGGTGCCTTGTTTCCCCTGAGCGTTCTCCCGCGATCGAGCTGCTGGGTGAGCGCCTGCCGCTCGCGCGTCGGTCCGAGGTCGAAGCGCATCATCGCAGTTACAGTGACAGGCGCTCGTACAGCAGAGAGCGCGGGAAGGGTCGAGCCGAATCTCTGGTTTACGTCGTAGCGATACCGCTGCGTAGCGGGATCGAATCCGCGCACAGCGAGCAGTGTCGGATCTGGGAAAGCAAACTGGCCCCATCCATGAAGCTGATTGTTGCCGTGCACCATCAGATCGGCCGCACCGAGTGGATTGCCGATCTGCAGTGAGAGCGTAGAGCGCTGCGGCATCCGGAACTTCACCGGATTGAAAGTCATCGACAGGGTCGCGGTGGATGTCCACGGGCCCTGACAGCTGTTGCGCAGCGCGAGACTTCCGAGCTGCCTCATGAGACAATCACGCGCGTTGCCGGTCGCATTCCCCAGCAACGACTGCATCGCCGACGCCAGCGCCGGATCGGCAGTCTGGCTTGGATCGTAAACGAAAGCGCGGTCGTTGGCATAGCCGTCGCCGTTGATGTCGCCCGCGACAATCGGCGTGTACGGCGAGCCCGATCGGAAATTCCCGAACCAGTTCACGCGCACCGCGTCGAAGAAGTTGTAGCCGAGGTTGTACTGGATCTGATGCCGCGAGTCGAACGGTGAGCGCGCCCATTCGAGATCGAGCGGGCTTCCGGCGGTATTCCCGAATCCTCGCACGCGCTCGCGCAGGTTCGAGTACACGTACGACGCGCCCCAGCTGAAGTTGCTGCTCGGCGTCTGGGGCGAGAGCCCGAATCTCAGTTGACGGCTCTCGGACATCAGGTCCGAACGCAGCTCGGTGACGCGCGAGAACTCCTGGCTCACGCGCGCGTCACGCGAGGCGATAGTCCCGCTCCCCGGCACAATGCTCGTCGTCTGGACGAATACCGGACGATGGTCCTCATCGGGCAGCGTGAATTGAACCACTGGGCTGAAGTTGATATCGACGACCCCGGCCTGATTCATGTTCCGCGAGTATGTACCTTCGACGGTCGCGCCCAGCCGGTTGCCAAGGATCGGTCCGCTCCAGTTGAGATTCGATCTCAAACTCCTCGGCGCTGCGTAATCGTCGGCGAAATAAGTGACGTTCGGGACCGTGCTGGCGAAGACGCTGCCATCCGCGCACTGCGTCGGAATGCTCGACGGATTGTTGGCGTAGCTCGACCAGTCGGGAGTCGGCGCGGCGGGTCCGGCGCATGCGACCTGTTGCAGCGCGGTGGCCAGACCGGTGTTGTCGATGGCGCCGCTGATCAAAGTCGTATTGGGCGTATTCTGAAAGAGTCCAACTCCACCACGAATGACGGCACGCGGGCCCCGCATGGCGCCCGCAAATCCCGCCACCTGCGGCGCGGTGCCGTAGCTCCAGGAGAAGCCCAGTCGCGGGCTCAGATAGACGTGATTTGGTGCGTGATCGTTCCGCACGCCGAAGACGCTCTCGAGCTCGGGGTTATACGTCGGTGTCGAGGAGAAATGGTTGCCGTCCACGCGGAGCCCATACTGGAGCTGAAGATTATCGCTTTTCTTGTACGAATCTCCGAGTGACATGCCGCCGATGAACTGGCTGCCGCTTCTGATTCTCGGTTCGAGGCTTCTGTTGAACGACGACGGCTTCTGGGTCTCAAGATCGGCGAGCGAATTGTAGGTGAACGAGCCGAGGGTATTGGTCTGCTGACTCGACGTGAATGCGTCGCGTCGCATCTCGGTAGTGAGCTTGATCCGATGCTTGTTGCTGCTGCTGAACCACGACAGCTGGTTGGTGAGCTCGGTGCCGGTGCCCGTCTGGCTGGTGTTCATGTTCGAGCTGCCGCCGAACGAGATCGGCTTGATGCCCGTCGAACCGTCCGCAAACGTCGACGTGATCAGCACCGTCCCGCTCGGCATCGACAGGTACGGATCCCCGTAATTGCGGGAGCGATTGAGACCGAGCGACGTCTCGCTCAAAATCCCAATGCCGAAATAATCGCTGTGGCGCGCCTGGACGCCGCCGTTCCAGCTGGTGCGGTTACCGCTGTGCGCGGGCAGCTCGTTGGTGAGCGATGACGCCGGCGTCTGCTCATTCCAGCTTCCATTATATGAAAGCGTGACCGACTGCCCGCCCGACGACGACTGCGGCGCGAAATCGAAGCTTCCGAAAAGTGAGCCCTGCGCGCCAAGCCGCGCAGTCGGAACCCTGCCAGTGACGAGAGGAATTCCGAGCTGTTGGAGGATCGCCAGCAATCTGCTCACGGAGTCCGGCGCGATTCCCGATGTCTGGAGGCCAATCGCATCTGTGTTGAGAGGCGAGCGAAGATCGTTGGCGCGTCGACCGAGTTGGTAGGCAAAGTTATAGAATGATGCGTCCGGCCGAATCGGTCCGGCAACGAGGCCGCCGATCGAGACGTTGCTGTATTGCTGACCGAGCGATCGGCCCGCCGGATCCGTCCACTGCAGCTGCGGCGCGTCGATGTTGAGACTCATCGTCCGCGTGATGAAGTTCGAGCCTGGCCGACCGCGGATCTGGAACTGCGCCCCGCTGAATCCACCTCGTGAGACGTCGTAGGGAGTCGTCACCAGTGAGCTGGTTACGGCGGCGTCGCGCGGAAGATTCGACGCGCCGAAGTTCAGCCCGTTGAGTGTGGTGTTGTTCTGATCGGGCGAGAGGCCCAGCACGGAGAATCCGGACGGATCTCCATCCTGGCCGGGCACGAGAGTAACTCCCGGCAGCGACGCGGCCATCGCGGCGATATCTCCCTGCTGATCGGCGGGCACGACGGTGTTGTCCACCGGGCGCTCGCTACCACCGATATCGGGCGATTGATCGTTGCGCTCCGGTTTATCGCGCTGGGCAGTGACCTTCACAGTCTCGAGCTCACCGGCGGCGCGCAGCAGCTTCGCATCGGCGACAAGAATCTCCTGATCTGCCGTCCGCTTCACCTCGAACCGGCGTGCGCCATAGCCGAGCGCGGAGAACTCAACGAAGTAATCGCCTTCGCCACCGGGGAACGTGATGGTGTAACGACCACTCTTGTCCGTTCGCGCAGTGCGGTTGACATTCCCCGAGAGCGAGGTCGCGGTGACCTTCGCATCATCCAGCGGCTTGCCGTCGGGGCCGACCACCTGTCCGCGGATTACGTCGAGTTGCTGCGCTGAGAGCGGATGACCGAAAGCGAGCGACGCCAGGGATCCGACGACGATCGCGCGAACCAGTGAAGTGAGGCGCATTGAGATCGATGGAGTTCTTCAGAGCCCGATCGCGGGTGCTGCGATCAGCGACTAGTACTTTGACTCAATGATAATGCGGAAGGTTGCCGGCGCAGTGGCGCCATACGCCGCCGAGTGGCGCGGCAACCTTTTATCTAGCGATTGATCGAATCGCCCGATTTGGGAGGGGTCTGCCTGTTGCGGACCGGGACCAGCGCCGCCTTGCTCAGAAGGCTGCACAGATCTGCCTCGCTCATTCTGTCCCAATCATCGGGGAAGCGCGCGAGCCGGCGGCGCTCCTGCTGCGACTCGAAGCAAAGCCATCCTTCGCCGTAGTCTCCGAGATAATCTTCGGCGGCGGTTTTCGGATGGATCGATGAGCGGAGGACGGGCCACACCCTCCACTTCATTCCCTTTTCGTCGGTGAAGTCCCGAACAGCCATCAGAGGCCCCCTTTTCGCGACATTATGAGGGTATTCCTAATGCGAAAAGCGTACACGCGCGCAGAGAAAAACGTGTTCCAAACCAAGGTCGGGGTCGGATGGTGGCGCATTGTACGGTGGCTGGTTAACGGGCGGTCAGGGCTCCTGCCACATAGTGGATTTCCCTGACCGATCAGTCAAGCCCGAGTACGGCCTGAAATGATAGAAAAGTGACCTTGAATGATACAAAAGTGACACTTTTGGGCTTGGCGAAGGCCTTGTAACCCCAAACCTGCTAGCGGATTACCGGTGCTCCGCAGTTCGAGCAGAACTCGGCTTCGGGCTGTGGCCGAGGACCACAGGCCTCGCAAACCGGAGCGTTTCCCGCGCGCAGAACCGCGAGAGCCTGCTCCGTATACCGGGCCTTGAGCGGTGCGTAATCAGCGTCGGAGATTTTGCCGGTTTCGCGGTCGAACTCAAGCTCACGCAAAGAATCCACAGCCGGACTCTGCCTTCTCATGTTTGTGCGCATCGGGCGCGGTGCGGTTGCGAGCTCCACGCGGAGAAGAGGCAGGAGCACGTAGAGCAGAGATGCGACCGCGAGCGCCGTTCCTACGAGGAGCGCGATCAATTGTCGCGTCTCACCGCAGCGTCGAGCGCGGCGAGCTCGCTATCGGTCGCGTCGACGTGGCTCACCGCCAAAGGAGCGCCGACGGGCGTTTGCGACTTCCATCGCTTGAGGAGTGCGCTGATGACTACCGCTCCCGCGCCGAGCGCGACAAACGGCATCGTGTAGCCAACCAGATTGAAGCCGGATTTTCCCGGGGCCATCAAAACTTTCTCACCATAGACAGCCTTGAACGCGGCCAGGATTTCGTCCGCGGAGTGACCACCCGAGACGAGCCCCATGACGTCGGCGTGCATAGCGGGCGAGACGCTGCAGGCGAAGTCGGTTGTGCGACAGGTGTATACATCGAGATTGCAGCCGCACTGACAATGAATCTTGTGCTCGAGGTCATCGCGCTGCGCGTTGTTCATCGATGCACTGGCGTTGGGCTTAGGCGGCAAGGTCACTGGGCGATAGACGTCGTTCGCATCCGCCATCGGCCCATTGAAAGTTTGCACTGCCTGCGCACCGGGGAGGCTCTTTGGAAACGCAGCAGCGCTAAGCCCCAGCGCCGGCACGGCCAACAGAAACTCTCTGCGACTAAGCACTGACCAATTCTCCAATCGGCCTTGGCTTGAGCACCGCCGCGTATCCGGCCTGCACTCGCTGCCTGTCGGCCGCGGGCCACATCACCACCAGTCCACCGAGCGCCATCAGAGCTCCGCCCAGCCACACCCACCGCACCAGCGGATTGAACGTCACCCGGATCTCGGCGTCGTCCTGCCCGCGTACGCCGGCGAGCACGACGTACACGTCCTGCTTGAAGGATCCCTGAATTCCAACCTCGGTCGACGGCTCGAAGGTTGGCGCGCCGCGCGAATCGACGTGCTGTCGCTTCTCGCTGGTGATGACGCCCGCAGGCTTCCCGTCACGCGTGACATCGAGCGCAATCGCCGTGACCTCGCGATTCAGGATGTTGTAGCGGGAAATCCCCTGACTGAGAAAAGCCCATTGATGGCCCCATGCATCCGTCACAGTCCTCGTGTCACCAGCGTTCAGCGTGAGATCGAATTCGCGCTTGAAGGCGAGTCCGGCGAAGGCAGCGAACACCACCACCACTCCAGCGTGGACGATATAGCCGCCGTAGCGCCGCCGATTGCGCGCGACCAACCGCGGCAGCGCGACGATTCGCGACTCGCCATACATGCGATGACGCGCGTTGACGCCCTTCCAGAACTCCTGGACGATGGTCGCCATCACCAGCGCTCCAAAGGAGTACGACAGCAGCGCCGCGAGATCGTGGACGCCCAGAGCGAAGAACAAAATTCCAATCGTCGCGGCTGTCGCCGTCGGAATCAGAAACTGCCTCTTGAGATTCGCGACCGACGCTCGGCGCCAGGCGATCAACGGACCGATGCCCGTCAACAGCAACAGCAGGAGACCGAGCGGGATGTTGACGGTATTAAAGAACGGTGGCCCGACGGTGATCTTGTTACCACGCACCGCTTCGCTGATGATCGGGAACAGCGTCCCCCACAGCACCGAGAACGCGATCCCAACGAGAACGAGATTGTTGTAGAGAAACGCCGCTTCCCTGCTCACCATGCTCTCGAGCTCGGCGTGCGATCGCAGGTCGTTCAGTCGCGTCGAGACGAGATACGCTGTTACGACGATTGCGAGTATCAGGAAGGCAGCAAACCATTTCCCGACCGGTGACTGCGCAAAGGAATGCACGCTCGAGATGACGCCACTACGGGTGATGAACGTACCAAATATCGAAAGGAGAAAAGCGCTGACTACAAGAGTAACATTCCACTTCCGCAGCATTCCGCGTTTCTCCTGCACCATGATCGAATGCAGGAACGCGGTGTTCACCAGCCATGGCAGCAGCGACGCGTTCTCGACGGGGTCCCATGCCCAGTATCCGCCCCAGCCGAGCTCGACGTACGCCCACCACATGCCGAGCACGATTCCCACAGTATTGAAGAACCAGGAGAGCAGCGCCCAACGCCTGACGGCGGCGAGCCATTCGGCATCGAGACGCCGCGTCAGTAGCGCGGCGATGGCGAAGGCAAAAGGAATCGTGGTGCCGACGTAACCCAGATAAAGATTGGGCGGGTGAATCGCCATCCCCGGATTCTGTAGCTGCGGATTCATTCCGCGGCCATCGATCGGGATGAAGTCGAGCCGCTCGAACGGGTTGGAGCCGAGGCAGATCGTGGCGAGAAAGAAAACCAGGACGAGCGCGAGTGTGCCCGAGACGTACGGCATCAGCTCACGATTACGGGTGCGGTTGCTCCAGACTGCTATCGCCGAATAAATCGAAAGGATCAGGGCCCAGAACAGCAGCGATCCCGATTGACCGCCCCAGAACGCGGTGATGGTGTAGACCTTCGGCAGATTCGCGCTCGTGTACGACGCGACGTACTTGATCGAGAAGTCGTGCGTGAGGAGCGCGGTCCACAGACCGAGGGAGGCGAGCACGACCATCGCCAGCGTGGCGTAAATCGCGCGCTCGCCGCTTTCTATGAGATCGCCGCGGCGCATCTGCCCGCCGGCGAAGGATACCGTAGCTGCCCAGGCCGCCATGAGGAGTGCGACCCAGAGCGACAGCTCACCAACCAGAATCACGTCGTCTGTCCTGCCTGCTTGTACCCGGGCGTCTGCTTGTATTTGTCGGGCGCGTTTTCGTAGCGTGATGCGCACTTGGCGAGCAACGTCGTGGCGTGGAAAGTATTGTCCCGGCCGAGTCGACCTTCGACGACGACATCCACGCCATCGGTGAACGTATCAGGGGTGATGCCGCGATAGACGACGTTATAGGTGCGGGCACCGTCGGTCATCTTGAAGGAAACCTCACGACCGCCTGGATCGCGCACGATCGAACCATTGACGACCCGCGCACCGACTTTGACGCCGGTGTTATAGAAAGTCGGATCAGCGGAGGTTTTCGCCGAGAGCTCGCCGGGGGTGAGATAGTAGACGCCGGTGTCCTTGATGGCACTCGCCGCGAGGTAGCCGGCGGTCCCAATGACCAGCGCCCCGCCTATCAGAAATTTGGTCCGAGCTTTCATGGCTTGAATATATCCCGCGACTACGGCAGACGACGTATTTTGGCTGTTCTCCAACCCCACCCCGTCCTGAGGAACCATGAGCGTCTCGCGAATTCTGATCGTAGCCTCACTGTGCAGTCCGCTGATTGCCAGCGCACAGTCCGCCGCCATTATGGAATGGCCGGTTGCTGCCGGCACACACGTCAGGATCGAATCGCCCGTGCTTGGTCGCGGGTTGCAGAAGGGGAACGTAGCCGCAGCCACCGCGGATACGCTCGTCTTTCAGCCGACGGCTCGCGAGGCGTTCCCAATTTCCATAGCGACTCCGAATATCGTCCGGCTCGAAGTCGCCCGCGGCCAAGCTACCCACAAAGCGCGTGGCGCCGGTCTTGGCTTTCTCATTGGCGCCGGCGCCGGAGCAATTCTGGGCGCCGCGACTTACCAAAAACAGGAGTGTACCACCGAATTCTGCCTCGTTCCCGACTCGCGCTCCTTTGACGCCTTCGCTGGCGGTGTGCTGCTTGGCGCTGTGGGCGCGGTGGTGGGCGCGTTCATGGGCGCTCGACCCACCGAGACATGGGTTCCCGTCGCCATCCCACGACGGTAGTCAGTGAAGCGCGCGCACTCTCTCGGTGAGCGCGCTTAGGCCCGATACTGATCCGTCGCCCGCCGGCTCCGACTGGGTCCGCGAAAATCCACCAGCAGCTCGCGCAGCATTGTGCCGAGCTGCGCGGCGGTCGGGCGCTCCTCAGGCTCGCGGCGCATTGCGCTCATCACCGCGACCTCGAGCTTTGGATGCGCGTCGGGGACGACCTTGGTGAGGGGCAAAGGTTTTTCCATGGCGTGCATCCGCATGAGGGCCACGTGTCCACCCACCATGCGCTCGAACGGCAGACGACCCGCGACCATCTCGTAGATCATCACACCGACGGAATACACGTCGGCGCGCCCATCGTACGGCTGGTTGAACACCCGCTCCGGCGCCATGTACGCCGGCGTCCCGAGGAACATCCCCGATAGCGTGGTCGTCTGCGCGTCGGGCGCCTGTGACTCATCGGTGAGCTTGGCGATGCCGAAGTCGATCACCTTAACCGCCTGGTCGCCGTTGGTGCCGTGCAGAAATACATTGCTCGGCTTGATGTCGCGGTGGACGATTCCGGCCGCATGCGCCTGGGCGAGCGCGTCACACACGCAACACGCGATCTCAATGGCGCGGGTTTGGGGAAGCCTGCCTTCGGTTCGCAGCTGCTGACTGAGCGAATGGCCCTCGAGCAGCTCCATCACCAGGTAGGCCAGACTGCCAGCTGAAACATCGAAGTCCAGAACCGTGACCGCATTCGGATGATTGACCCGGCAGGCTGAGATTCCCTCGAGCCGGAATCGCTCCACGCTGTCGACGCCCTCTTTGCCGACGGCCGGGCGGAAGACTTTGATCGCGACCGGATGGTGCAGAAGGATGTGCTCGCCACGATAAACAGTTCCGAAACCGCCGGAGCCGATCTTCACACCGATTCTATACTTGTCATCAAGGACGTGACCCGGCAGCGCGTCCGACAGCGCGGCAAATATCTGCTCGGTGCGACGAGCGGTCCTCACGTTCTCGGCGCGCGATTCTGCCAGCAGCTGATTCTTCATGATCAGCTCGGAGTTTTTTCGCTCGAGCTCATCGGTGCGCAACGAGATCAGTCTCCGCTGCAGAAAGTGGCTGCGCGAATATCGACCCATCGAATAGTTCGAGAAGAATCCGAGGATCACCATCCCGAGCAGGAAAAAGAAGTTGCTGCTGACGACGGGCAGCGGAGTCTCGTGCACGAGCACCGCCGCCACTGGATATGCAGCGAGAGTGAGGGCGGAGATTGCGAGAGCATAGGGCACCTTCAGCCGGACGAGCGCAAAGGCGTAGACGAGCACCATGAACAGCCCGACGTCGTACAGGCTGCTGATCGGCTGAGGAATCAGCGATGTCATTCCGATCACGCCAAACATCGCGACTACAACTACGACGCTGAGGCCCAGCTCGCGATACCGCCGAAAATGTTTGCTGTAACTGAACCAGAGGCAGCCGAGCACAGTTGGGCCGACTATCAAGTATCGAATCGCCCATATCCACGGCAGCTGGTCGCGAGCCAGCCAATAGTCGACGGGACCATAACCGGCGTACAGTGCGAAGCCGAGCACGAGCGCCAGCCGTACCTGGCTCAGTGTGCGGGTGAAATATTCCTCTCCGAACTCGCGCTCCAGATCCTTGTCGTCGAAGCGCAAGGTGAGCGGATGCATGCGCACCTCGAGGTCCACATCGAAGGTGCTGTCTCCGCGCAGCCACGAGGGGCGGAGATCGAGAATCGGATTGACGGCCGGAGCGGGTACAGGAGGCGGCGCCGGCTCACCCGGCAGCCACGCCGGCTCAACGGCCGGAACTTCGTCCGTCCTCGTGAATGTGATCGGTGTCATTCAGCCCTTTTCGTTTTCCACCACGCAGTGCGATAGGATGCGTCTGCTGCACGCGGGCCGCAACCTCGGCGCGAATGGCCGACTACGTAAGCTGACGTATTTGGCTGGACGGGTCGCAGCCCGATTTTTGAATCGCTGCCGTCAGGACGGTTTCTGACAGCCAACCAAGGGAGGACAAATGCCGATGCTCGAACAGATCAGCATTTGATGGTAGCTGGACTGATTCCGTTCTGCCGGTAGCGCTAGCGCGTCCGGCGTCCCGTCTCCCGCCTCCCGCCTACGGCCGCCAGCGCTTACGCGCCCAGTACAGGGCGAATGCGGGTAACACGACCATCGCGGCGAAGCCGAACGTCACGGTCATCAACTGGCGAACTGACATCGACCCTACCTTATAGTATGTGAGAGCAGCACCGCTCCCGCTCCCGTGCCGATCGCGTCCCAGGTCAGGTCGCGCACGCTGAAAATGTTTCCGGGTGAGCGCTGGTCGTGGATCTCCCGAGCCAGTCCGAACCCGAGGGTAATCCCGATCGCGCCGGCCATTGCCGGGCGGTGATGAACCCCAGACGCCTGCAACAGGCTGTAGGAAACACTCTCGATAAAGGCCGACATGAAGAAGTGTTTGACCTTGTCGATCCCGAACCACGGGTCGGTATGTGGTTGGGGCGCGGCGACCTGGGCGAAGACGACATTGATCGCCATGAAGAACCCAGCCAGTTGGCTCACTTCGAGCGCCTCCGCGCTGACTTCGATGTCGACTTACTGCGCGGCGGGGCAGATTTCACGGCTGCCCGCTTCTTCTTGCTGACCGGAGGACGCGCATCGTCTCCCTTGTCGCGCGCCCAAGTCAGGGCTGTCCTCACCGAGCGCTGCCATCCGGCTACCAGAGTGCCGGCGGCTTCTTTCTCCATCGCGGGGTTGAAGCGGGTGAACTGTCGGGTGCCGATGAATTCCGCCGCGTCGCGCCACACGCCACCGCCGATTCCGGCCAAGCCCGCCGCACCGAGTGCGGTCGTCTCGATCATGTCGGGTCGCTCGACGGGAATTCCAAGCACGTCGGCCTGGAACTGCAGCAGCCAGTTATTCGCCGAGGCGCCGCCATCCACGCGGAGCGACTCGAACTTTACCCGGCCGCGCTTGGACATCGCGGCGAGCATCTCTGCCGAGCCGTACGCCATCGCCTCGAGCGCAGCACGGGCGAAGTGCGCGCGCGTCGTGCCGCCTGTGACTCCGACGATGGTGCCACGTGCCTTCGGCTCCCAGTTCGGCGCGCCGAGTCCGACGAGCGCCGGGACGAAATAAACTCCATCATTTGAATCGAGCGATCGGGCGAGGCGCTCACTCTCCGCGGCGTTGAACAAAATTCCGAGTCCGTCGCGCAGCCATTGAAGCGCCGCTCCCGCAACAAAGATCGACGCTTCCAGAGCGTAGGCAGCACCGCCCTTTTCGTCGCACGCTACCGTCGCCAACAATCCTTCGCCGGGCCGCGGCATCTTCTTGCCGGTATTGAGCAGCAGGAACGCGCCGGTTCCATAAGTATTCTTCGCCTGCCCTGCGCTGCAACAGCCCTGGCCGAACAGCGCCGCTTGCTGATCGCCAGCGACGCCGGTTATCGGCAGCGACTTGCCGAAGAACGACGTGCTGGTCTTCCCGAAATCTCCGGCCGAAGGACGGACCTCTGGAAGAATCTCGATGGGAACGTTGAACAATTCGCAGAGCTCTTTGCTCCAGCGAAGACGCGTGATGTCGAACAGCAAAGTGCGCGACGCGTTGGTCGGATCGGTGGCGTGGACGCGCCCACCGGTGAGCTTCCAGATCAACCAGCTGTCGATGGTTCCTGCCAACAACCTTCCATTGCGTGCGACGAAGGCTATCTCAGGTTTCTTGAGTAGCCATTCTATTTTCGTGGCCGAGAAGTAAGGATCGGGGCGAAGACCCGTGCGCTGAGCGATGAAGCTGGTCTTGCTGCGGAGCTGGGCGCACCGCTCCGTAGTTCGGCGATCCTGCCAGACGATCGCTCGCGCCAACGGCTTGCCAGTATCGCGATGCCACAGCACGACGGTCTCGCGCTGATTGGTGATGCCGAGCACATCGGGACGGACGCCACTGTTAGCGATGGCTTCGCGTGCCGCCAATAGCGTGCGCTCCAGGATTTCTTCGGCGTCGTGCTCTACCCAGCCGGGCTGCGGGTAATGCTGGGTGATTTCCTGATATCCTCGACCGGCAACGCGGCCGTCGGCGGCGATCACTAGCGCCGTCGTTCCAGTGGTTCCCTGGTCGATCGCCAACACGTGTTTCGTCGCGGTGTCCCCGCGGCGGAATGGCTTCACCACGCCAGCGCCTTCGGAAACGAGCCCTTCTCCGCTCAGCGAGTGGGGCGGCGTGTCTCGCGGAAGACCTTTATTCAACACGAACCTCGCGACGTCGCTCCGGGAAGTACTCGTCGAGAAAATCGATCAGCGCGCTCTCCTCTGGAGCATGCCCGAGGCCGTTTTGCGCGTGCGTTAGCTGCTTGGGAAGTGAGATCGTAGTTCCGCTCCGCAGGTACTTCATTACGACGACCGGGTGGACATAAGATTTCCGGCAGATCGTGGGGGTGTTGCCCAATTCCGACGCTACCAGCCTGACCGCCGTAACCACGTTCTTCTTGCGCTCCGTCTGGCTCTTTCCCTTCCCCAACTCGGCGAGCACCGTCGCCGCGCGAAGTGTGCCTCCCCAGGTCCGGAAATCCTTCGCCGTGTACGGAAATCCAGCGATGCGCTCGATGTAGTCGTTCACATCGTGCGAATCGACGTCGCACCACTTTCCATCCTCCAGATAACGGAAGAGGCGAGGTCCGGGAGTCTTCAACAGCGCGGACACAAACCGCACGAAATCCTTACCCACGACCACATTGCGCTGCGAGATCGATCTCTTGCCCTTGTACTCGAATTCAACGGTGTCCCCAACTATGGTGACGTGGGACTTCCGCATCGTCGTGATGCCAAAGGTGTTGTTTTCCTTCTGGTACTTCTCGCTGCCGACGCGGAAGAATCCGTGCGTGATCAGGTGAACGATCCCGGCGCAAACCTTCTCTCGCGTCATTCCCTTCTTTCGGAAATCGCGCTGGATACGTGCGCGCAAAGTCGGGAGATCGCGCGCCATCTGACGGACGCGATAGTATTTGCGCAGCTCGCCTTTCTCGACGGCGCGCGGATGATACTTGTATTGCTTGCGGCCGCGGTCGTCGAAGCCCCACACCTGGATCGCGGCGCGCGGGTTAGTGGAGACGTGCACGTCGCGCCACGCCGGTGGGATCCTTAGCGCGTCGATGCGTTCCAGATCGCGCTTGTCCTTTACGGCATTGCCGCTGGGTCCTTTATATCGAAATCCGCGCGTCTTCGAGCCTTCGCGGACGATCCACTTCTGCGCCATTTACTCCACGCCGCGGATATCGGCCAGCGGCCCAAGAGAGAATTTTCTGGGTAGATTTCGCCAATTGCCGCGCAAATCACCGGCCGCCGGAATCTACCGACAATTACATCACGATGCCCTTTCAATTCCTGACGCTGGAGATCGCCGACCGCGTCGCGACGCTGACGGTCAATCGCCCCGACAAGCTCAACGCCCTGAACGACGCCACCATCGCCGAACTCGGCCACGCCATCGATGAGATTCGCATCAACGATTCCATCGGCGGAGTGATTCTCACCGGCGCTGGACGCGCTTTCGTCGCCGGTGCGGACATCTCGGAATTGTCGGGCCAGACGCCTGTGCTCGGAAAAGCACGTGCACGCGCAGGGCAGGATGTGTTCCGTCGCTTCGAGACCTCTCCCAAGCCGATCGTCGCCGCGGTCAACGGCTTCGCGCTCGGTGGCGGCTGCGAGCTGGCGATGGCGTGTCACGTCCGGATCGCATCCGACGCCGCGAAATTCGGCCAGCCCGAGAGCAAGCTCGGTATTCTGCCGGGCTACGGAGGGAGTCAGCGACTCCCTCGGCTGGTCGGCAAAGGACGTGCGATGCAGCTGCTCATGACCGGCGAGATGATCGACGCGGCCGAGGCATATCGGATCGGACTCGTCAACAAAGTCGTGCCCGCTGCCGATCTCATGAATAGCGCGCGTGAGATGATGAAGACCATTCTGGCCAACGGCCCGCTCGCCATCGCTTTATGCATCGAAGCCATCGACCGCGGCCTGGAGATGTCGCTCGACGAAGGACTGATTCTCGAGGCCAATCACTTCGGCCTCCTCGCCGCCACCGAGGACATGCGCGAAGGAATGCGCGCGTTCCTCGACAAGCGCAGCCCCGCTTTCAAGGGGAAATGAAGACCGTTGACCAGCTCGAGAGTCTGGCTCCAGAACATCGACATCCGTGACTTCAGAAATCTCGAGCGCGTAGATCTCGATCTCCCCGCTGAGGGCATCGCACTCATCGGCGACAACGGTCATGGCAAGACCAACTTTCTCGAGGCGATCTACTATTTCCAGATCCTGAGATCGGTGCGCGACGCGCGCGACCAGGACCTCACCCGCTTCGACTCGGCTGGTTTCCATATCAGCGCGATGAGCAAAACGCCGAGCGAGCATCGACTGGCAGTTGGGTTCGATCGCACCAGCAAGAAAAAGAAAGTCACCGTCGATGGCGCTGTTCCCCGACGTCTCAGCGACGCACTCGGCTCACTTCCCTCAGTGATGTTCTCGCCGCGCGACCTCGAGCTGGTGGGAGGCGCGCCGACCGAGCGTCGCCGCTACCTCGATCTCGTGCTGGCACTCTCCGACAGACGCTATCTCAACGCGCTTCAGCATTACCGCGCCAATCTCGTTCGTCGGAACGCGGCGTTACGCGATGCCGCGCGACGTGGTGGACGCTCAGCCGATGAACGCGTCTCGGTCTGGGAACCCGCCCTCGCCGAGCATGGGACGGTGCTCATCGAAGCGCGGGCGAGATGGGTTGAAGAGTCTGCTGCCGAGTTCACGCGACTCAGCGAGATGATCGGCGAGCAGGGACAGGCATCGATACGCTACCTGAGCCCGTTCGCCGAATCGGAGGCGCGGCACGATGTCCTGCTCGCGGCATTCGAGGAGAAGCGCGGGCTCGACATGAAGCGCGGACTGACTCATGTCGGGCCCCACCGTGACGACCTCGAACTCACTCTCGACGGGCGAGAGCTGCGTTTGTTCGGGTCGGCGGGTCAGCAAAGGACGGCGGCGATCGCGCTGCGAATGCTGGAGGCGGCGACACTGCGGCGGCACGCCGGCGCGGATCCGATTCTCCTGCTCGACGATCCGTTCGCTGAGCTCGATACCCGGCGCAGCGCGAGAATTCTGGAGCTGCTGGAGAAAGGTGGGGTCGGCCAGGCGATACTCGCTGTTCCGCGGGAGTCGGACATTCCGCCGGGGTTGATGCGGCTGCGCCGCCTTGAGATCCGCAATGGGGCCATTAATGAGTACTGACTGCAACCGAACGGGTGCGAGCTCACCCGCTCGCTGCTTGACCTCTCACTGCTGCACCCGTTCTGTTGCAGTTCTGCGTCACCGTACTACTATAGTATCTCCGTTGTCTCCTACCCACGCTGAGGTCCATCATGTCCGCAACGCCCGGCAGGAAGAACGCGCACGATTACAAGGCTCGATTGATCTGGGACGGGAATCTCGGTAACGGCACCACCAGCTACACCGGATACGGCCGCAAGTATCGACTGCAAATAGATGGAAAGCCTGACCTCACCGGCAGCGCCGATCCGATGTTCCGCGGCGACGCCAACATCTACAATCCCGAAGATCTCTTCGTCGCCGCGCTGTCGTCGTGTCACCTTTTGAGCTATCTCGCACTCTGTGCGCGGACCAAGATCAACGTCGTAGCCTATGAGGACAACGCCACTGGGACGTTAGTACTGCGACCGGACGGTGGCGGAATCTTTGAGAGCATCACGCTGAGACCCGTTGTCACGCTCGCGCCCGGCAGCGACGAGAAGCGAGCCATGGAGCTCCACGAGCAGGCGCACGACCTCTGCTTTATCGCGGCATCGGTGAAAGTGCCCGTACTTCACGAGCCGGTGATTCGAGTCGAGGGTGCAGCGAAGTCGACACAGAAGTCGACGGAGATGGAATCGCGAGCCTAGAGTTGAAGAGTTTGCAATCAAAAACAGCAGCGCTCTGGTTCAGTGTACCAGATCACGTCGATCTTGACTGGCACTGTACAGTTCAGGTCGGCGGTTCGACCCAATGAAAGATCTGGCGATCGCCCTCGACAACCGCCCCGGCGCGCTCGCCGAAATGGGTGACGCGCTCGGCGAGGCGGGCGTGAGCGTCGAGGGCGGCGGGTGCTGGCTGTTCGAGGGAAAGGCCGTCGCGCATTTTCTCTTCACCGACGGCACCGCCGCATGTGAAGCTCTCGAGAGCGCTGGATTTCGCGTGCTCGCTGAGCGTGAAGTCCTCGTGCAGAAACTGAAGCAGGACGTGCCGGGGCAGCTCGGGAAAATCGCGCGCAGAATGGCGGACGCCGGCGTCAACATCGAAGTCATGTACAGCGATCACGAGAATCAGCTCATCCTCGTCGTCGACGACATTGACAAGGGGCGCAAAGTCTCCGAGGCGTGGAGCGCGAAAGGATCGTGAGGGTCGCGTTGGGATTTCTCGGTCTTCCACTCCTGTATTTGATCATCATGGTCATCCTGGCCGCCCGAAGGAACCCGACCGGACTCGGCATCAGTCTATTCTTCTTTGCCTGTGCCGCCGCGACTGGAGTATGGGCAATCATGCAGTCGCGCGCCTCGACAGCCGGCATTGGAATGCTCGGCATTCCATTGCTTGGTTCACTCGCTGGGTTTTTCGGCTTTGCCTTCGGTCGCTGGAGGGCGTCGTCCGATCTGCGACAAAAAGTCGTCGCCTGGACTGGCCTATCGCTGGCACTCCTGCTGATTGCATACAACTTGTCTGCCGGTGTACGAACGCGCGAAAAGAATAGCGTGAGCGATCAACGTCAGGCCGCGCATTCCGCTGAGATCGGGCGCGACCGGGAGGTTATCAGCGCCGCGCTGAAACAGAATCCTGGCCGCGAACGCGCGTATCTCGACAGCAGTATCAAGGCGAACATCAATGACCGCGCTTTCGTTCTCGCCGCGCTTCCCAACGACTCGATCTCACCCGGGATTCTAGATACGCTGGCTGACTCACCCGACCTCGGCATCGCCCTCGAAGCTGTGCGAAATCCGGCCGCGAAGGCCGAGACTCTCACCCGAGTCTACCGAACCAAATCGTACCCGGATTATTTCTTTCAAGCGCTCGCCGCGCACCATCACACGCCGCCGGAAATCCTCCGCGAGCTGTACGAACGGCCTCGCACGATCACCGGCCTGGAGATCTGGTTCGCCGGAAATCCGTCGACACCCCGGGAAATCCTCCATGACATCTCGAGGAAGAGCGACGACCGCAGCGTTATCGCCGCTCTGCTCGAAAATCCGTCGATCGATTGCCCATTGCTGACAGAGCTGGCAGTGAATTTGATGAAGCGGCAGAACCGCGACGCCGATAACCCCAATGTGGCGAGGGTGTCCGAGCTGGTGCCCACTGTTTGCAAGGACTCAGCGCGGGGGTGAGCGCGGTCAAACCGGGACGTATACGTGAGCGAAAAATCCGCTTCGATCATTTGGAGACGCACCGACAAAGCAGGCCACGAGTTCTGCGAGCTCGCCGAGCGAGGAGACGGCGCCGCGCT
>JBJMOT010000137.1:0-8905 GCA_045803585.1 Gemmatimonadaceae bacterium | reverse complement strand
TTCGAATCTTCCTTTTTTTCTCGCGCGAGATACGACTCGCCGTGATGTTCGCCACTGCTCCTGAGGTGAACGTCACGCGGGCGTTGGCGATGTCGAGCATTGGAGTCAGCACCGGGACTCCCACCGCGGCGATGTCCCTCGCCTCGGAACCGACCAGCGTCAGCAGCAGGTCGATGTCGTGTATCATGAGATCCAGTACCACTGCGACATCGGAGCCTCGCGGGCTGAACGGCGCGAGCCGCTCGCTGTCGATGAACCTCGGTCGCTTCACATGTGGCAACGCGGCCCGCACGGCGCGGTTGAAGCGCTCGATATGCCCGATCTGGATCATCACGCCTTTCTTGCGCGCGAGCTCCAGCAGCGCGTCGGCTTCCTCGAGTGTCGTCGTAATTGGCTTTTCGATGAAGACGTGCTTCCCACGCTCGATCGCAGCGCTTGCCGCCGAGTAATGCCCCGAAGTAGGAACGACAATGACGACTGCGTCGGACGCTTCGAGCAGCTCTTCGACCGATGCGTGGCTGCGCGCTCGCAGCTCCTTTTCTACTTCCTTTCTGCGATCCGTCCTCGTCTCGAAGAAACCGCTGAACTGAATTCCTCGCAGGTCCCGCAGAATTCGTATGTGGTGAAACCCGAGGCTGCCGGCGCCGACTACGCCGACGCGCGGTTGCTTCGTCAAATCACCACTCCGCGCTCGCTTGCCCCGACGAAGCGTATGAGCTCGCGCACTTCCGGCAAATTGTCGATCTCTTCCTGCGCTCGCTCAATCGCCTGCGTGACGTTGAGGTCCGAGCGGAAAAGAAGCCGGTACGCTCGCTTGAGCTCTTTTATTGTCGCCTCGTCCATGCCGCTTCGCTGCAAGCCGACGGTGTTCAATCCGTATAGTCTCACCGGATTGCCGACCGCCTTCAGAAATGGTGGGATGTCTTTCGAGACCCGTGACATTCCGCCGATGAAGCTCTGACGACCGATTCGCACAAATTGGTGGGCCGCCGACAAACCGGAGATGATTGCCCTGTCCTCGACGGTCACGTGGCCGGCCAGCTGTACGACGTTGGACAGGATCACGTTGTCGCCGATGTGGCAATCGTGGGCGAGGTGCACGTAGGACATCAGCAGACAGTCGCGGCCAACGGTGGTCTTGAACGATTGCGAGGTGCCGCGATTTATCGTGGTGTATTCGCGGATCACGGTGCCCTCACCGATCTCGACCGTCGTCTCCTCACCCGCGTATTTCAGATCCTGTGGCGGTCCGCCTAGTATGGTTCCCATGCCAACCCGCACGTTCGCGGCGAGCACGACGTTTCTCTCCAGAGTCGCGCGGGCGGAGATGATGCAGCCGCCCGCCACTGTGCAGTTGTCGCCGATGATTGCATAGGCGCCTACCTCGACATCAGACGCGACCTCGGCATTGGGCGATACCAGCGCGGTCGGGTGGATCCGCGGCGTCATCGGTCGCGCACCATGGCGGCCATATCGGCTTCGGCCACAACCTCCCCATCGACTTTGCCGATACCGCGCATCTTGCACACCATGCCGCGAATCTGGATGATCTCGAGCTCGAAGATGATCTGATCTCCAGGCTTTACCGGCCGTCGAAACTTCACGTTGTCCAGTGACATGAAGTAGACCACCTTGCTCTCCGGATCCCCGACCGATCCCATCAGCAGCATCCCGCCCACCTGGGCCATCGCCTCGATAATGAGAACGCCCGGCATGATCGGGTGCCCTGGAAAATGACCCTGAAAGAACGGCTCGTTGATGGTGACGTTCTTCAGTCCCACAATCCGCTTCTTCTCCTCGATCTCCAGAATCCGATCCACCAGCAGGAATGGATAACGGTGAGGCAGAACCTTCATGATGTCTTCGATCGTGCTCATTCCCTTCTCCTTTCGACTGGCCTTTACCATCTCACGTACCAGCGTCACCGTCCCGCGATGACTCGGCTTTACCGCAACGATTCGCGCGCGTATCCGCGCGCCGGCGAGAGCCAAATCTCCAATGCAGTCCATCGCCTTGTGCCGCACGAACTCGTCATTCCAGCGCAGATCGCCACTCAGAATCTCGCTCTCATCCAGCACGATGGTGTTGTCGAGCGACGCTCCCTTTATGAGTCCCTTCGAGCGAAGCTCGTCGACCTCCCGGACGAAGCCGAACGTGCGCGCTCGTGAAAGTTCCTCCGCAAAGGATTCTTCGGTGACGATGAACCGCCGCGACTGCTTTCCGATCCTCGGGTGCGGGAATTCGATCGTTACATCGAGCTCCAGATTCGGGGATGGATATGCCTCGTAAACCGACGCGCCGTCGATGATGCGCACCGGCTCGCTCAGGTCCAAAAACTCCGGCTCCCCATCTACTGACGCAAGCCCCGCTTCAGACAAGGCTGCAAAGAACGGAGCGGCACTGCCGTCAAGAATTGGCGGCTCGGGACCATCCATGTCGATGGTCAGGTCATCGATTCCCATGCCCGCCACGGCGGCCAGGACATGCTCCACGGTATGAACGGCCTGCGCGCCTTTGCCTAGTTGCGTGCGCCGCTCGCTGGCGCTCACCTCATTGACGTGCGCGCGAATGACTGGTGCACCGGGACAATCAATCCGGCGAAATACGATTCCCTGTTTCTTCGCCGCCGGCTGAAACGTGATCCTGCAACCGACGCCGAGATGTAGACCGATCCCCTCCAGCGAAGCTGGACGGGCCAGCGTAGTTCGACTCACCGAAGCTTGGGATCTTCGAGTAATTTCTCGAGACGGCGCATCATGCCGGCCAATTTAAACAATGCGGCCGATGCCCGAAGCGAATCCCGGTGCGGCCGCGCCGGATAGCCGGACCACGTCTCTGCGGCCGGAATGTTTCCGAAGACTCCAGCCTGCGCGGCCACCCGCGCCCCTGCGCCAATCGAGATATGACCGCTGATCCCAGCCTGACCAGCGAGGATCGCCCCATCTCCGACAGTCGCCGACCCCGCAACACCTACCTGCGCCATCAACAGGCATTTCTCGCCAATGCGAACGTTGTGGGCGACGTGCACCAGGTTGTCGATCTTTGTGCCGCTGCCGATCACGGTGTCGTCGATACTGCCACGATCGATGGTCGTATTGGCGCCGATCTCGACATCGTCCCCGATAATGCAGCGGCCGACGTGCGGAATCTTCTGGTGCGCGCCATCGCGAAAGACGTAGCCGAAGCCATCGCACCCAATGCGAGCCCCGGAGTGCACAACCGCTCTAGCACCGATTGTCACACCCGGATAAATGGTGACCGACGGCCAGAGGCGTGACCCGGCGCCGACTGACACTCGGTCGCCGACGACGCAATTCGCGCCTATCACCGCATCCTCGCCAATCGTCGAGCCGGTCCCGATAACCGCATGCTCGCCGATCGCCACTCGTTTTCCGAGCATCACTCCACGGCCGATGCGCGCCGTTGCAGCAACGCCCGGAGTAGGCGCCTCCGCCGGATAAAGCCGCGGCAACAGCCCGAGCAATTTTTCGAGTGGCTTGTCAACGATGATGCGGGCCTGCGGATCACCGGGCGCATCGCGAAATTCCGGGTCGACGAGAACTACCCCTGCCTTCGTCGCTGCCATCATCGGCGCATACCTGGCACTCGAGAGTATGCTCAGGTCGTTCGCATCCGCGCGATCCAGCGGTGCGACTCCCGTTACTTCGGCCCCGGCATCTCCAACCAGCTCGCCGGAAACCAGGGCCGCGATAGCCTCAGCGGTGATAGTGCGAGCACCATCACCGCTGGTTGAATCCCTTGCTATCTGGATCCCGGTCACTGCTTCGGCCGAGTCACTCCCGCAGGTTTGGGAACGGTGGTGCTGGTGACAGGAGCAGGGCTTGCCGATTTGAGACGGGCAAGCACGCGCTCGGTAAGATCGAGCGACTTGTCCGCCGCCACGACCACGCTCACCTGCGCGCCGACGTCGAGGATCACTGCGTAGCCATCCTCGGCACGGATCGTTTCGATGACCGCCTGCACCTTTTCCATGATCGGCTTGACGAGCTGCGCCTGACGGGCCTGCATCGTCGAGTCGAGACCGCGGGCGCGCCCCTGATACTCGATCTCGCGCTGACCGATCGTCGTGCGCCGGCTCTGACGCGTCGCGCTATCCAGCTTTGGAGCGTCGCGATCGAACGTCGCCATCATTGTCTTGAGGGAGTCGTCCATCCGCTGAATCTGTTGGCGGTAAACCCCGACCTCCCGGTCGAACTGCGCCTCTGCCTCGGCGCGGCCAGGCGCCTGTTGCAGAATCACCGCGGAATTGATGTAACCGATCTTTGTCGGCGACGCCGCAGTGTTTTGGGCTCCTGCTATCCCCGCGAACATCAGCGACGTTGTTAGTGCGACTGACCCCGCACGGATTAGCGCTCGCATTTATATAACTCCAGTGTTAGAAGAATTGTCCGAGTTTGAAGTGGAGCTTCCAGCCGGGTGCCGGGCGCCCCTGTGTATCAATTTTGTCGAACCCATACCCGATGTCTACGCCCAAAGGTCCCAATGGGCTGATGGTGCTGACGCCAAAGCCAAAGCTCCGGAAGAGGCGGGTTGGATCGAACTCGCGCGGCTTATCCCAGTTGTTTCCGCCTTCGAAGAAGCTGTTCAGATAGAGCGACTGATTCACTCTCAGTCCGAGCTCGCCGGTGCCAACGAAGAACGCGTTGCCGAACGACCCCCTTTGCGCCTGAGTATCGCTGGCCGTCGGGTTGTAGCCGCTTGGCGTGATGGAAAATTCGTCGTATCCGCGCAGAGGCTCGCCATACTGGGTGCCGCCGACCGAGAAGGCCTGGGAATAGAAGAACGGACCGGTGTCGCCGAAGACGGCGCCGGCGCGCGCGGAGAGGCCGACCACAAACATCATCGGCTCGCCGCCGAGAATGCTGCCGCCAATGTGACCGATCGGGGAATATGAGCGGAGTTCAGTCGTGTACCTCTGGAACGCCGCGGTTCCACCGAGGGGGCCGCCGTTGAACTGCGCGTTGAAGGACTGCAAGCCTCCGTCGGCCGCGAATGGCAGGCCGGTACGCGTATCGTGGGTGGCTGTGAATCCAAGCGTCGAGCGGAAGCAGTTGTCGCATCCATTGGGTACTGTGCCGAGCAAACCGTCGGCGGCGTACCGCACCTTCTCTCCGCCGTACGATATGTAGAGGCGCGTGTAGATCGACTGCGGCACCGGGAAGCCAAGCTGCACCTGGCCGCCGGTTCTCAATGCGGAGCCGAGCTCCGCGACCTGGAAGCGCGCCTTGCTATGGTAGGCGGTGAAGCTCCCCGATACGCGGGACTGCCGGATATTTGGATCGCTGTATGTAGCGGAAAAGTCGTTGATATAGCGGCCGAACTGCCACTGCAGCTGCGCTCGTTTGCAGCGCCCCAGCAGGTTGGGCTGATCCAGACCAATGAAGCCGCCGAGTCCGGTGCCCTGACCCATCGACGCGCCGAAGTTGATGTTGCCCGTGCGCTTTTCCTTGACGTTGAAGACGATGTCAACGTCGCCCTGATCGCCGCTCGGGCGGGTCTCCGGCGCCGGCATCGGCGTCTCGAAGAAGTTGAGATTGCCGATGTTCTGGTAGCTGCGAATGAGATAGTTGCGATTGAAGACCTGACCCGGTGCCAGAACGATCTGCTCTCTGATGCACGACTCATGGGTGTAATCGTTGCCGGCAATCTCGATTCTGTTCACGATGGCCGGTGACCTTTCGTCGATCTCCCAGCGAAGATTCACGAGACGGTCGGGACCAGTGCCTGGAACTCGCTCGGTCACCGGTCGAATGTTCGCGTAGATGTAGCCTTCGTCGTTGTACGCTTCGAGCAGCTTGTTCTGCGCGTCGTCCCATCTTGCGGCGTCGAAAGTGTTCGGCGGGTTGACATAGCTGCGCCGGATCAGACTCGTCGCTTTCTGCACGACGGTCACCTGGCTGTTGTCACCGAAGGGATAGAACGCCTTGATCTGCTGGGTATTGAACCGCCGGTTTCCGAGAACCTCGAAATTGCCGACTTTGTAGCGCGGCCCTTCACTGACGGTGATGTCGATGAGACCTTTGCCGCGCGCGCGGTCGACAATCAGTGTGTCCTTGAGAATGCGGAAGTCAATGAACCCGCGACTCGCGTACAGCTGCGGAATCTTTTCACTCAGATCCTGCGCATACTTGGCGTCGTCCAGCTCGCCACTGTGGGTGAAGAGGAATCCTTCCGGTTTGGTGTTCATCGCGGCTACGATGTCCTCGTCGGGGACCTTCTCGTTACCGTTGATTCGGATTCCGGAAACAGCGAGACGGCGGCCTTCATCGACCTGGAACTTGATCGAGAGGTTACCGTTCGTAATCGTCGACTCCGCCCTCACGCTGGCCAGATAGTATCCCTTGCTCTCATAGAGGGAGTCGACGCTGGCGATCGCCTTCGCAATCTTGCCCGGGTCCACCGGAGTACCGGTTGCGAAGGCGAGCTTTTCCTTGACGTCCTTCGGCGCAACCTTGTCGGCTCCGATGATCTTGTAGTCGGTGAGCGTCGGACGCTCCTTGACCTGGATTGCGAGTGTCGCTTTACCGGGGGCGGTGACACGGCAGATGATCTGGACGTCGTCGAACTGGCCCGTCGCGTACAAGGCCTTGATCGCTGCCTGGATATTCTGAACGTTTAGCTGTGTGCCCGTGGCCAGCGTACTGGTGCCTCGAATGGCGGCGGTGTCGACGCGGGAGTTACCAGTGACAATTATGGATTCAGGCGTCGCACACGCGCCCGGGGCGCCCTGCGTCGCGCCTTCTTGCGCATACGACGAAGCTGCGCTGGCCGCTATGAGAGCCAGTGCAAATGAAACAATTTTCCGCATGACACAAATATACACTAGTGGGTTTGGTGAGGTCCTCGCGGGCGCGAGTATTTGATTAGACAAAAAGGCCGCCGGAGAGTTTCCTCCAGCGGCCCTTTTTCGGTCTAAACCCCGCCCAAACTACGCCTTCGGCGTACCACTCAGGACGCGGAACTCCAGCTTCTCGCCAGCGGGCGCCAGATCGACCTCGATCTCATCACCCTTCGAGAACTCGGCGAGCAGAATCTTCTCCGAGAGTGGATCCTCTATGTACTTCTGGATCGCTCTCTTCAGCGGACGCGCGCCGAACTTTTCGTCGTAGCCGTTCTTAACCAGGAAGGCAGAGGCTGCATCCGTGAGCTTGAGGGTAAGCTCCTCGTCGCCGAGTCTCTTCTGAACATCCTTGAGCAGAATGCCGACGATGTCGCCGATGTTCTCCTGCGACAGCGGGTGGAACACGATTACGTCGTCGAGTCTGTTCAGGAATTCTGGGTTGAAGGTGTGCTGCATCTCTTCCTTCACCTTCTCGGCGATCCTGTCGAAGTTCGACTTGAGATCCGGTGCGTGGAAGCCAAGCCCGCGGCCCTTGGTAATGTCCCGGGCGCCGACGTTGGACGTCATGATGACGACGGTGTTCTTGAAGTCGATCACGCGACCGTAGTTGTCGGTGAGGTGTCCTTCATCCAGCACTTGCAGCAGAATGTTGAACACATCCGGGTGCGCCTTCTCGATTTCGTCGAGGAGGACGACGCTGTAAGGCTTCCGGCGAACCGCTTTGGTCAGAGTTCCAGAATCCTCGTAGCCGACGTAGCCCGGAGGGGCGCCGATCAGCCTGGAAACTGAGAACTTCTCCATGTACTCGCTCATGTCGACGCGGATCAGCGCGCTCGGATCAGCGAACAGGAACTTTGCCAATGCCCGCGCCACCTCGGTCTTTCCGACACCGGTGGGACCGGAGAAAATGAACGACCCGATAGGACGATTCGGATCCTTGAGTCCTGCCCTGCTGCGACGGATCGACCGCGCCAGCGCCTTGATCGCCTCTTCCTGGGCGACCACTGACGCGTGCAGCTCCTCTTCCATCCGGAGCAGTCTCGCCGTCTCGGCTTCCTGCAGACGCATCACGGGGATGCCGGTCCAGCGGCTGACGATGAACGACACTTCGTCCTCGCCCAGCACCGGCCGGTGCGACTGGCGGTGCTTCTCCCATTCTTCCTGCTTGCGACGGATATCACCCTGCAGCTCACGCTCGCGATCGCGCAGCGACGCCGCGCGCTCGAAGTTCTGGTCGCGAACAGCCTGCTCCTTGTCGACGTTCACCGCGTCGAGCTGACCCTTCAACTCGGCGACGGCCGGCGGCGGCGACTGTGTGGCCAGACGCGCTCTGGCGCCAGCCTCGTCGATGACGTCAATCGCCTTGTCGGGCAGGAAGCGGTCGGTGATGTAGCGCTCCGACATCTTCGCCGCTGCGAGCAGCGTCGAATCCGGAATGGTGACCTTGTGGTGCTCTTCGTATTTCTTGCGCAGCCCCTTGAGGATCTCGACTGTCTCGTCGACCGAAGGAGGCTCGACGATAACAGTCTGGAAGCGACGCTCGAGCGCGCCATCCTTCTCTATGTACTTGCGATACTCGTTCAGGGTCGAAGCCCCGACGCACTGCAGCTCGCCGCGCGCCAGCGCGGGCTTGAGCATGTTGCTGGCGTCGATAGCGCCTTCAGCGGCGCCCGCGCCGACCAGAGTGTGCAGCTCGTCGATGAACAGAATGATGTTCTTGTACTGGGCGATCTCATTCATGACCGCCTTGAGGCGTTCCTCGAACTGACCGCGATACTTGGTGCCCGCGATTACCGCCGCCATGTCCAGCGACAGTACGCGATTGTCACGTAGAGAATCGGGGCACTCGCCGTTGGCGATTAGCTGTGCAAGTCCCTCGACGATGGCTGTCTTGCCGACGCCAGGTTCGCCGATTAACACGGGGTTATTCTTTTTGCGACGCGTGAGGATCTCCATCACACGCTCGATTTCCTTGCCGCGACCAATCGTTGGATCGAGCTGATTGTCAGCCGCCAGCTGGGTCAGGTCTCTGCAGAAATGATC
>JBJMOT010000136.1:0-3864 GCA_045803585.1 Gemmatimonadaceae bacterium | reverse complement strand
CACAGTGCGGATGCGGCACGTGTCGCGGAAGAAGTCTCCAGAGTCTTGTTCGGAAAAGCGGATCCAGGCACGCTTTCGGAGGCCGTGCTCCAAGCTCTGAGTCAGGAAGTGCCGTTCGCGGAAGTCGGCGAGATGCCCGGGCTGCTCGATGCTCTCGTGCTGTTGAAACTCACCGCGTCCAAGGGCGCGGGAAGACGGCTCGTCGAGCAGGGCGGAGTTTATTTGAACGGTGAAAGAGCCAGCGCCGACACGAATCTCGCGACTGCTAAGCCACTGGCAGCACGGTACCACTTGATCAGAAAGGGAGCGCGGGATTACGGGCTGCTGCGCGTGGAGAAATAGGGCTTCTCCAGTCAACAAAGGCCACTTACGACTACCGGCCGCCAGCCGGTAGTCGCATGTGGGAGTTTCTATTCCTCGGTGCGCGCTCTCCTTCGCCCCGGCTTTACTTCCTGCGCCTGATCGTACCAGTTCTCGAGGGTGCGTGACGCCAGATCGCGCCCGCCCAGTCCGAAAGCGAGACCCAAAGCAATCGCGAGGGCGGCGACGAACCCGGTGAAGAGCGTGGTGATGAGATTGGTCGCGATTCCCAGCTGATTGATCGCGACTACGATCGCGAACGCCCATACGGTCGTTCTGGTGACGTTCGAGAGGGTCTCCGGATTCGCGAACCCGGCTTCCGCGGTTGCGCCACGCACGATGTTGCCGAGCGCGCGCGCGGCGATTCCGCCGATGAAGAGGACGAAAATCGCCACGACGAGATTTGGCAGCCACAGCAGCAGTTGACGCATCACGTCCGAGACGGCGGGAAGTCCGAGCACATCGAACGCCACGAGTAGCACCACGATCCGCACGATCCACTTCACCAGACCGGCTATGATGCCGGCCGGATCGTTGCCTGTTCCCATCTTGTTGAGGAAATCACCTATGCCGGATCGCTGCATCAGCTCGTCGAAGCGGATCGCGCGCAGCAATCCGCCGACGCCTCTCGCCAGAATCGACGAGATGAACCAGCCGATGGCGACGATGACGATGAAGCCGAGAATCCGCGGGATCGCCCCGAGGATCATGGAGAACGCATCGCGGAACGAGGCGACGAAGGTCTCCGAGAACGAAGGCTGGGTATTAACCGGAACTGTCTGAACAGGTACCTGGGCAGTTGTCTGGAGCAGCATTGTCATCCTCGTGTGAAGGTGAGTTGCTCACTCTTTGATGATGCGGTACACCCGTCCGTTTTGGCTGCAGATATATAACTCTCCCTGGGCGTCTTCTCCAAAGGAAACGATGTTGCCAATTGACCGGCTCATCCACTGTCGGGTTTGGCCCACGCGTCCGTTTGCGAACGACACGCTCTTCACCCAGCTGTTGCAATAATCAGAATAAAAGTACTGGCCCTGGATCTCGGGAATCTTTCGACCTCGATAGACGAAACCGCCGATGATCGAGCAGTTGCCGTCGGTATGCTCATAGACGAGCGCGGGTGTCTGCATTCCAGCGGTTGAGCAATCCGCATTTCTGAGGCAGCCGTTGCCGTCCATCGTACTCCAGCCGTAGTTCACGCCTGCCGCCGTCACCGGCGCGATGTTCAGCTCCTCGTATCTGTCCTGGCCGACGTCAGCGATGTAGAGCAATCCGGAAGTCTTGTCGAACGCGAAGCGCCACGGATTGCGCAGGCCCACCGCCCAGATCTCTGGCTTGCCACCGCCCGCGGCAAATGGGTTCCCGCCAGGAATAGCATACGGCTCTCCCCGATCGACATTGATGCGGAGCAGCTTCCCGAGGAGCACGTTGCGGTTCTGTCCGTTGCCGCGTGGATCGCGCTGCGCGCCCCCGTCGCCCATACCGATGTAGAGCATGCCGTCGGGACCAAACAGATTCAGACCTCCATTGTGGTTGGCGTAAGGCTGGTCGATGGTGAGAATCAGTTTCGCCGTGGCGGGGTCGGCGGTGTTGCGATCGGCGGGCGACACCGAGTATCGCTCGATGCGGGTGTCGCCATTTTTGTCCGTGTAGTCGACGAACAGAAATCCGTTCGCCCTGTACTGCGGATGGAACGCGACACTGAGCAGTCCACGCTCGTCGCAGCAGCCCACTTTGTTCCTGATGTCCAGGAAGGGCTTGTCCACCAGCTTGCCGTTCTCGACGATTCTTATCCGACCCGGTTGCTCGACGATGAACAACCTCTCATCGCCGCCCGGCGCCGTCACGTATACGGGCTGGTTGAGACCTTGCGCGACGACTTCTGTCGAGAGCGTGATGGACTGAGCTTCGCCCCGGTTGATTCCGCAGGCGATCGCCACGAGCACGAGAACGAGAGATGAACTGATGCGCGTCATCAGGCTCTGTCCTCTTTTTTCGCACGGTAAATCTGACGCGGATCGAGCGCGTCGCGCAGCGCATCACCGAGCAGGTTGAAGCCCAGCACCGCAGCGCCGATCGCCATCCCGGGGAATACCGACGTCCACGGCGCGCGGCGCAGCTGATCGAGGTCGCGGCCATCTGCAATCATCGACCCCCAGCTGGGCGCCGGAGGTGGAACGCCGAGTCCGAGAAACGATAGCGCCGCCTCCGCCATGATTGCGCCCGCGACGCCGAGAGTCGCGGCGATCACCACCGGTGCGATCACGTTCGGCAGGACGTGCTGCAGCATGATGCGCATATCGCCCGCGCCGAGTGCCTTGATGGCCTGAATATATTCGAGCTGGCGCACGACAAGCACCTGACCGCGAACCAGGCGAGCCATTCCCGCCCAGCCGACGAGTCCGATCGTAGCGAACACGACCGCTTCCGATGGCTGAAGCGCGGCAACCATCGCGATGAGCAACAGCAGCGTTGGGAACGCGAGCGTGACGTCGGCGAGGCGCATGACGATCTCATCGACCCACTTGCCATAAAATCCGGCGATGAGACCCATGGTGACGCCGAGCGCGAGGGCGATCGCCTGTGAGATCAGGCCAACCGTCAAAGAGACGCGCGCGCCATAGACCAGTCGCGACCAGATGTCGCGCCCCTGAATGTCGGTGCCGAGCCAGTGCTGGGCCGACGGGCGCTGGAGGATGTGCAGAAGATCGATGGTAATCGGATTCTGCCGCGCGACGAGCGGGGCGAGGATCGCGGCTAGCGCCATGATGACGACGATCCCGATTCCAATGCGGGCGCGGTTGTCGCCCAGGAATCTCTTACGCTGCTTGGGATCGAGCATCGTCCTCCCTACGGTTGGGCCGACGGGTCACGCAGCTCGGGCGGCGTGTCCGGCGGCTGGCGTCTCCACCTGCGGTGTTGCCAGAAGTACTGAGCGGGCACGAGCCGTACCCACTTCTCCAAATGCTCGGTAAAAGTTGTGACGATGGCATCGACGTCGCGATCCATGCTGGCGGTTCGGTTCGCCTCGATTCGCTCGACGACGATCCGGAACCGTCCGTTGGGCTGACGAAGCGCGACGACGAAAATGACCGGCACCTCGAATCGCAAGGCGAATACCGCTGCACCGCGGGGCGTCTTTGCGGGCCGCCCAAAGAAAGGGACATATGTCGATGCCAGGCCGAGCACACCCTGATCGGCGACGAAAGCAACCGCGCGGCCGGCGCGGAGGGAACGCGGCGTCCGCTTGACTGCCTCCGAGTCGTGGACGACAGTCATCCCGCCGATCTCGCGGGCGCGATTGACGTAATCATCGAATAATGGATTGGCCATTCCCCGGACGATCGCGTCCAGTGGAACGCCCCGTGCCGCGACGTAGGAGCCAGCTAGCTCCCAATTGCCGATATGCCCGGTGACCATGACCGCGCCCCTGCCTTTCGCCATCACGGCCTCGACCTCTTCCCAGCCTACGACGTCTTCGACGAGCCGCTGGACACCATCTTT
>JBJMOT010000135.1:0-17441 GCA_045803585.1 Gemmatimonadaceae bacterium | reverse complement strand
TAGGTCGAGTTAAAGACAGTTGATAACAGCCACTACAAGCTACCCGCCACCCGCTGAACGCTGATCGCCATCAGCTGCAGGCGACGGGACAGGTCTTTTGCCTGTGACTTTGGCGGATTGGTCAAGCCTGTGGCCGTTCCGGTCTACCAGATCTGCACCCTCACCGAATCCGCCCTGTACATAGCATCCCCCGGCTTAACCCCGAACGCCTGATAAAACTCTGGCACATTCGAGATAGGCCCCAGCACTCGCCACTTCGCCGGCGAGTGCACGTCACTCAACAGCTGGCTCCTCAATGCCTCATCCCGCTGCTGCGACATCCAGCCAATCGCATAGCCGAGGAAGTAGCGCTGAATCGGCGTTAGTCCGCCGATCTTCTTTCCTTCTTTGTACTGCGCAGTCTTCTTGAATGCATCGAGCCCAAGCAGCACTCCACCGTAATCAGCGATGTTCTCACCGAGTCCCGCTTTGCCGTTGATGTGGAGCCCGGGCATGGGCTCGTACGCATCGAACTGCCGGGCGAGGACGGCGGCGCGCTCCTGGAAGCGAGTCGCATCCGCGCTCGTCCACCAATCGGTGAGATTGCCGGCGGCGTCGAACTGACGGCCCTCATCGTCGAAGCCGTGAGTCATCTCGTGGCCAATTGTGCCTGCCGCGACATAACCGTACGCAACCGCGTCGTCGATTGCCGAGTCAGGAACGCCCGGGATCGTGAAGATCGCCGCCGGCAGCACGATCTCGTTGTTGGATGGATTGTAGTACGCGTTGTAAGTCTGCGGGGTCATCCCCCACTCGGTCCGATCCACCGGTTTGCCGAGCTTCGCGATGTTGTCGTTGAACGACCAGCGCGACGCATTCATCATGTTCTCGGCGTAAGAATTACGCGAGATGACGAGCGCGGAGTAGTCTTTCCACTTGTCCGGATAACCGACCTTGGGCATCACCGACGCCAGTTTCTGCTGCGCACGGGCCTTGGTCGAATCGCTCATCCACGTGAGACGGTTGATGCGCTCGCGATAAGAGGTGCGAATGGCCTCGACCAGATCGCTGTAGCGCTTTTTCTCCGCGGCCGGGAAATATTCATTGACGAAGATGCGGCCCAGCACCATGCCCATCGCGTCGCCCTCGGCATCGAGGACGCGCTTCCACCGTGCGCGCGGCTCCTTCTGGCCGTTGAGGACGCGATTGTAGAAGCTGAAGCGCTCGTTGTAGAACTTGCTTCCCAGGTACGGCGAGTAGGACGTGATGAGCTGGTAGCGCATGTAGTCCTGGAGCGTCGGCACGGGCGTCGCCTGGACCAGCGACTGCAGTGCGGTGAAGAACTCGGGCTGTCCGACGATGAGGGAATCAGGACGCAGATTCCACGCGGCCAGCCGGTCGCTCCATGCGATCGACGGCGTGTATTTCGAAGTGAGCAGCGCCGGCGTCATCTTGTTGTAGTTGGCGACCGGATCGCGGAGATCCTCGAGCTTGCGTGATGCCTTGGCCAAGGCCGTCTCGAACGTCATTACGTTCTGCGCGGAAGTCTTCGCCGAAGCCGCGTCGCGACCCAGCAGCTGCAGGGTCCGCGCGATGTGGGCGACGTACTCGCCGCGGATGCGCGCGACGCCCGTGTCGGGGTTGAAATAGAAATCGCGCTCGGGAAGTCCGAGCCCGCCCTGACTGACATGGACGGCCATGGCGTCGCTCTTTCTCTCGTCCTGATAGATGTAGAAGTTGAAGAATGGCCCGACCTGCAGCGGACCTTCGGCGAACGCGACGTCGATTGCGTCATTCGGTGTGCGAATCGCGTCGATCCTGGCGAGCTCTGCATCCAAGGGATGGATGCCCTGTTGCTCGAGCCTGGCGGTGTCCATCGCTGTCGCCCAGAAATCGCCGATCTTCTGGGCATCGCTTCCCTGAGCCGCGGAGGAGGCGGCGGACTGCTCGTTGATTTTGCGCAGGTTTACGTAGAGTTGTTCGCGCACCTCATTGCCGATTCCCCACGCCGCCTCGGACGCTGGGATGGGATGCTTCTTCAGCCAGCCGCCATTGGCGTACTGGAAGAAATCCACAGCGGGGCTGACGCTGGTATCGAGATTCGCGGCGAGGAAATCTCCCGTCGCCGGCGAGGTGGTCGTACTCGGAGCGGAGTTCGTGGTCGTAACCGCGGGGCTGCAGCCGGCGATGGCAGCGACTGCGGCAATAACGAATCGATTGAGTGCTGGGTTGCTCATTGAGATTGAGAGTGAGCGCGAAGGTAGAATGAGCGTGATCGGGACACCACCATTGCATGCGGCGAGTCGCTTGGCAAGAACCCACCCGCAGTTTTTACACGATTCCAACGCTGTTGTGCCGAGTTGAGAAAATATCCAAAAAGCGGCCGGACTCTTTCGAATCCGGCCACCGTTCGATCAATTCGATGCTGTTTCTTTCACGCCGACTGACCTGTCCTGTCGCTTGCAGCGGACGGCAATGAGCGTTCAGCGGGTAGCGGGTAGCTTGCCGTTGCTCCTACAACCCTACCTGTTAAGCCAATACGAAACCTTGACCAGAAAAGTGTTCGCGGGATGCAAGGCGAACAAATCTCTGACGTCGCCGCGGTATGCCTGACTCCCCTCGGCGCCGTTATACCCCTGCCGACCTTGATTCCACACCAGGAAGACTGTCGATCCTGGATTGTATTCCCACCGCATTACGACGTTCGACGCGAACGCCTTGAAGTTGAATCCGCCCGGATCGCTCGTCACCGAAGCGTCGTTGTACGGTGCGTACCGATCGTCGTAGTTATCGGCGCGCGGATTGGCAGATAACTGACGGACGTTGCTGTAAGTGCCCTTCGAAATGAACGGCTGCGCGTACGTCTGCAGCGAGAGATTCGGTGTGAAGGTGTAGTTGAATCGCGCCGTCAACGCCGTCGTCTGCTGATCGAGGTGCGCAAAGGTGTAGTGCAGCAGGTCGGCGTTGTCGGTGAAGTTGCCGTACCACTGGTTGTCGCTGACGTTGTGCGACCAGTTCATGGCGAGCACGGCGCTGAAACGGCCCATCGCCTTGAAGTCGAGCTCGGGCGAAAGATTCACGCTCCAGTTTCTCTTCGCGGAGCTTTCGAAGTAGTTGGCGCTGAAGTAGGGCACAATCGCCTTGCGATCGTCGCCATTGATGGACAGCCAAGGGGAAGTGTACACATCCTGACGAACCGCCGGGCCACCTCGAGCTGTCCTGTCGTCGTAGGTTTTGCCGAGCTGGCCGAGTGTGCCGCCCATGTGCCATCCCCAATTGTTCTTGAAGTTGATGTGCACGTTGGTGTTGTAGGCCGCTTCGAGCGGGAGTCCCTCCGTCGACCACCACTGCCACCAGTTGTTGTTCCACTGGAAGCGCGTGTAGAAGTACCGCGCCTGGCGGTCGAAGAATCCGGCCCAGGTACTCCACGACTGCTGGTCCGCGCGTCGCAGATAGCCGAGGTCGTTGACCTCGAAGCCTGGCGAGCGGCGTGAGTAGGCGGATTCAAAGAGCAGGTGCTGTCCGCCAACCTTCCCGAATCTGAATTCCTCGGCGTCGCCCCCGAGCGATGTCCGGGTGCTGTCGAGCGGAAGGTCCGCATCGGGACGCTGGTATTGGTGCACGCTGTTGTTCTGAAGATTCGCGATCACAGCCTCGCTGCCGTTAACCGTGCTCTTATCGAGAGCTCCCGAAACCTCATAGTTGTTCTTGAAGAATTTGTGGCGGAAATCCAGCGATCCGACGTACGCGCTCGAGGCCAGATACGGTGATGTGAACAGATCCATGCGCCGATTCACGGCGGTGAGCATCGCACCGACCCCGCTGTTTCCGCCCCGCAGATCCTGGCTCGCACGCACCACCGCGAAATTCGTCCCCGGCTCATATGTGGTGTCGCCCGGGCTCATCTCGTGCTGGGTGACTGCGTCCAGCACGCCGACCGTTGTCCCCTTGGGGAATCGTCCAATGAGCTTCGCGGCGCCGAGGATGGTGGTCGGCTGCTGTGGAACGGTGTCGCCATAAATGCCGCCCAGCTGGGGCGTGCGGCCAATGCGCCTACTATAGTAGAGCGTCTCGCCCCAGCAGTTGACGGCGCTGCAATTCACGTCGGCGCGGAATAGTCCGCGGCCGGCAACGAAGAACGGACGCCGCTCGTCGAAGAAGCTCTCGTACGCTGACAGATTGAGAACGGACGGGTCAGATTCGACCTGGCCGAAGTCCGGATTGATCGTCGCGTCGAGTGTCACGTTGGACGCGACGCGATACTTCAAGTCGCCGCCGACGGCGAGGTTTGCCTTCTGCGCGAATGCGTTGTTGACGATCGTCGACGCGCTCTTGGTCACCACGTACGGCATCAGCTCCAGCTTTCGCGGGGACTCCAGATCGTCCATGCCGTGGAGCGAGCCGAACTGCGATACGAAGCCCGGCTTCGACTGCCGGAGCAGCGGCCAGATGTAGCGCTCGTTGTATCGGTAGACACCGCGATCGATCATGATGCCGAAGGTGTGCTCACGCTCTCTGCTATAACGCATCTGCGAGAGCGGAATGCGGAACTCCGCGGTCCAGCCGAGCGAATCCACACGGGTCGCGACATCCCAGACAGCGTCCCAAGCACCATCCTCGTTGCCATCATCGTAGATGGCCTGATCCATCTTCACACCCGCCGCGTTGACGCCGAACTCATAGCCGGTCCGCTTGTCATGATAGGAATCGACGAAGATCCAAATCATGTCGGACGAGGTAAATGTGTCACGACGCTCCAACAGCTTCTTGATACTATCGGGGTGGGGGTCGAACGCCCGCACGAACACGTACAGGTTCGACGCGTCGTAGCTGATTTTCGCTTCGGTCTTGAACCGCGCAGGTTTGCCTTCCGTCGGCCGCCATTCCTGGAAACCCGTGATTGGCGGCGCACTTTGCCAGGCCGCATCGGCATCCCTGCCGTCAATCACGATGTTTGCGTCGGCACGCAATGCGGTCGCGCTGCTGTCCGTCGGGAGGGCAATTGTGCGGGGAGGCGCCTTCGAGCCGTCGGCACGCATTGGCTGGGAGGCCTGTGCCATCACCTGCATGTTGAAGACAAGGCCGAGAAGGGGCAGGGCAGAGACAGAAACGATCATACGACTGTCCGGTCCGAAAGGTGGTCAGGGTCTAAGGGTTAACACTCCTTTGATACTCCTTTCGCGAAAAGGGTTGGAAAGTTTCAGGTAATAATTTGTTACCAGCCCAACCGTAAACCGCCGCCCCGGTCTGCTAGTCGGCCAGGTCCTCTACGCCCGCGTGCTGGCGGAGGCTCTTCACGATGTCCAGTAGCTGTCCCTGAACCTGATCGAGTTCCTGTTGGCCGCCCGTCCGGTCGATACGGCCTTTCTCCAGATCGATTGCCAGACGATTGAGGTATTTGATCTTGTCGATCATCTGGTCGGTCGCTGAGCGAAGCTTCCCAAAGCGGCGCTTCTCGGCGAGCGCCCTGTAGCACCGCTGCTCCATCTCTGTCGGGGAGAATTCTTTCGCCTTGCGAACGGCGTCGAGGACGCTGATGCCGGGCACGGCACCGTGATCCTGAAAGGTGATCTCCGTCGAAGCATCGGTGAAACGCAGTCGACCGACGTACTCGATGCCATCATAACCGACACGCAGACAAACAAAATACTTTTGCCCGTCGACGTCGATGGTGCGGACCTGATGGTCGGTGCTGGAGGATGGAGGCATGTCAGATTAAGACTTTGCCTCGTGCTCATCTGTAACACAAAACTGCGGCGAATTTGCATCATTTCCTCAGCGTGATCGCCCCACTGGGCTATCAACGCGGGGCCCACTTCTTTCTTCGCAACTACTCCCTGTTTTGAAAGCGCCGCATTGTGCAGTTTTAAACGTCCGATCCACGGGGAGATAGTGAACGTCCAGACAACATCGGTGAACGAGGCCCTGCGCCGCTGGCGCATCATTCCGGTCATCGTCATCGAAGATCCGAAGAATGCACCCAACGTCGCCGCCTCACTGATGGCGGGCGGACTGCCCATCGCCGAGATAACGCTTCGCACCAAGGGCGCCCTCGAAGCGCTGCGTCGAATCAAGGGAGAGCAGCCCGAAATGTTTGCCGGCTGCGGCACCGTGCTCAACGTCGCACAGGCCAAAGAGGTGAAGGCGGCGGGCGCCGAGTTCGTGATATCACCGGGATTCAACCGCGCCGTCGTCGATTATTGTCTGGAGCAGGAGATGCCGGTTTATCCGGGCGTCGCGACAGCGAGCGAGATCGAGATGGTTCTCGAAACGGGCCTCAGTCTGATGAAGCTCTGGCCCATCGAGACACTCGGCGGAATTCCGTTTCTCGAGTTGCTACAAGGGCCGTTTGGCGGAGTGCAATTCAATCCAAGTGGCGGCGTCACCGCGGCGACGTTCGACAAGTATCTGGCGCAAAAAAATGTCACTGCCGTCGGCGGGAGCTGGATGGCCCCCGCGGACTGGATTTCGGGAAAACAGTTTGACCGCATCACCGACGCGGTACGACAGACGGTCGTCAAAGTCGCCGCGATTGGCGCTCGCTCGAACAGTGGTTCGAATTTCGCAAGGCCATTCGGAGCGCGAGAGATTCGACTCAGTCAATAGCTCCCCCCGGACGCCCGCCGCGCCGGTGCGCGCGGGCGATTGGGAGGAAGGATGCGGAGACGTTACGCTGTGGCTGTATTGGCGTGCGCAGGCGCCGGCCTGGCTTGTGGAAAGAGCACACCCGCGACGGCAGATTCAGCGACCCCCGCCGAGACGACTACCCGTTCCTTTGACAGGAAGGCGGCTCGTGCGGAAATACTTCGCGCCGACTCCGCGATGATGCGCGGGCTAGCCAGCCGAAACCTCGATTCCCTGATGCGCTACTACGACCCTGATGTTGTTTCGATGACACAGGGAACCAAGCCGGTGAAGGGTATGGGCAGTGTCCGTAGCTCGTATGCGGAAGTGCTCACCGCCAATCCCAGCGACCTGTCCTTTGAGAGTGGAGGCCTCAGCTTCTCGAACGATGGGTCCCTCGCCTGGCACTACGGCACCTTCGAGGCGACAGCGAACGACCCGAAAGGCAAACCAGTCAAAGCCGCCGGAAACTTCCTGCAAATCTGGAAACGCACCGGACAGCGCTGGGTCATCGTCGCCGAGATCAACAATTCTTCTTCTCAGCCGCGACAGTAGGAATGGCGGACTGCGACACAGCAGTCCGCCGATCGGCAATGACTAACGGCTAGTCGCCCGCCGGCCTGTTACCCGGTGGCGGACCTCCGGGCCCCTCAGCCCCAACCGGCCTGGGATTTCCGCGATGGCAAGTGAAACAGTTCACCACGGGCGCCGCGCCGCGATCGTTGGGGACCTTCGACATGTAGTCCCTATTGATCGTCTGCACCATCGCGAACATCAACCTCGCAGTGTTCTTCTCTTCTTTGTCGTCGAGATCCCACTTGCCTGGCACGTGACAGAAGCCGCAGCTCACGCCGAGCGATCGCCCGAAGCCCATGTTCATGATGTTCACAAGGCGGCCCGCGGGCACACCCTTCAGAATCTTGATGTTCTTGAAGACGCTTTCTGCCGGCTGATTCTCCCGACCGGCGATCGAGCGGAGAACCATCGCCGAAGCGCTGTCTCGTCGTGCCGACGTCAGGCTGTCGCGTACTCTTCGCGCCGAGTCGGTAAGCGGTATTCGAGGACCACCTGGACCACCCGGGTTCCCCGCGCCTGGAGTTTGTGCGGAGGTCGCTGATCCTGCCGGCGAGGGACTCGTATTCGGGGCCGGCGCCGTAGAGCAGGCGTAAGCAATGATCACCAACGAAGTAACGGCAGCGATTACAGACGGGACGCGCTCGTTCATCACCCCTCCGTTCGATTCCTGATTACGACCCTCTTATTCCAGCATCGACGGTGTATCCGTCCTTTGCAAGCAACATGCGAAGCATCTCTGTGGCGCTCTCATTGGCGTGTCGCAGCAGCTCGAGCTGATTTCCCGCAGCCAGCAGTTGAGTCCGCGCCTGACGCTGAATGGCGTCCCGGTCCTCACGAGTGAACGGATTCCAGAGGCCACCACGCTCATCGTAAGTTCGCATGTCCGTGATCTCGACCGCAATCAGCTTGGCGGGTGGTATGCGAATCACGATTCGTTTGTTCTGATGATCGATCGTGACGTCGGGGTTGTCGCGCAGATCGATTCCCGCCAGCAGCCGGCCTGTAACAACTACCAGCGACCGCTTGGTCGATCCGTACCAGGTATTCTCGTAGACGATGACGTCGCGAACCGTCGCCTCGCTCGACACCAGCTTGGCGACCGCTCGGACCTGCTGGATCACGAGGTCGTGGGTGACAGTGGTCGTGTCAGCCTTGCCGAAGAACGAGCCGGGCGTGAGGTGGCTGGCGCAGTAACCGAACGTAATCAGGATCAGCAGAGCGACGACCGCCAGCGCTGCCCCAGCGCCGAAAATGCGGCGCGGCATCCGCAGCTCGGGTACGGGTCTTTGGTCTGATGAAGTCATTCCGATCCGTTCAATGTTGGCGGTTCAGGGATGACGACCGACACAGCCTCGCGGATTCGCGCTAACGTTGGGGAATCGCCGCCCAGGCCAGCCCGTCCGGATTTTGGCCGGCATCGATTCGCCCCACTACCTGCATCGACTTGAGATCGATGACCGCGACGTAGTTGTCGGGGGAGCAGGCGACATACGCGCGCGCGCCGTCGGGTTGTATCTCGATTCCGGCGGCGCCGGTACCGACGGGAATTCTCTTCGCTTCGCTTTGGTCGGAGACTTTGATCAGTCTGAGATCAGGAGATCCAAGCGTCGACACCAGTGCCAGGGTCCCGTCCGGCGTGAACTTCAAGCGGTTGGCGCCCTGCACGTTGGCAGCAAATGTGGCGACGGTTTTTGAAGCAGCGTCTATCATCGTGATCGTTCCTTCCTGCGCGTTCGCCGCCCAAACTGTCCTGCCGCCCGGCGTCACATCAAAGCCCTCGGCGCGACCACCCGCGGATATAGTCGTAATGCTCCAGTTTTCTCGTGGACCGGCGCGCTTCTCGAAGAAGGTGACGCTGCCGGAGCCGACGTTCGTCGTCACGATGCGCGCGAGATCGGGGAACGTGTAGATCATGTGCGTTCCGTCCTGACCACTGCCCAGTACGAGATCGATCTTGTTGGTCGATGGATTGTAGCTGCCGATCGCCTTCGCTGCCTCCGCCGTGAACCAGACTTTGCCGCCCGCAAAGTAGAGACCGTGCGGACCGCGCAGCGCACCAAGGTCGACAGTGCCAAGCGATTTCTGATTGACGAGATCGATGACGGTGAGCGTGTTGTAGGCGCCGCCACCGTAGTTGGAGATGTACGCCCGAGTGCCGTCGGTTGACGCGACGACTTCGTGCGGATCTGGTCCTGCCGGCATCCGCGCCAGGATCTTCAGCGAGGCGGGATCGACGATCGAAAGCTGCTGGTCATTCTTGGAGAGTACCAGCAGCCTTTGATTCGTCGCAGGCGAAACGGTTTGCTGCGCGCACGCGGCGCTGCCGACGAGCCATGCGACGAAGAGAAGAGCGTGGGAGAATTGTTTCTGCGACATGCTTCGTTGCTCCGCAAATGTTTGTCGTTTGTGCGAGCGCAAAACAAATATGCGTAAACAAGCAGAACGCTATTGCTCAGCTGACCAGAGCTTTTGATATTGGCGCTTCCAAAAAGCGGAGACCGGCATCAGCAGCAAGCTCGCTTCACTGATGGTGCTCGCGTTATCCGCAACAGCCGTTGCGTCGATAAGCCCGCGTGACGCACTTCTGATCCGCTCCGTCGCACCGGTCGTACGCGACGTCTCCTCGAGCCCACCGCTCCTCGCAAACATCTCGAAACTGCCCAGGACCGTCGAGGTGAATCTCACTGCCGGCCTGACGACGCTAATTCTGCAGCCGGGCGTCAACAGCGAGGTCTTCGCGTACAACGGGCACGTGCCTGGCCCGACTCTCGACGTCCGCGAAGGGGATCGCGTCATCGTCCATTTCAAGAATGAGCTACCGGAACCGACGACGGTCCACTGGCACGGCATTCATCTCCCCTTCGAGTCGGATGGAAGTCCGTTTCATCCTATCAAGTCGGGGGAATCGCACACGTATGAATTCACGGTAAGACCCGGCACGGCGGGAACGTACTGGTACCATCCGCATCCCGATCGCCGCACGGGATTCGCGATCGGCAAAGGACTATTCGGCGCGATCGTCGTGCACGCTGCTCATGATCCGTTGCCGGCTTCTATCTCGGAAAAACTGCTGATCCTTTCGGACAACCGATTCCTCAAGGATGGCACCATCGATTTTCCGGACGCCGTCTCGCAGCACGGCGGCATCGATGAGGAGAACGGTCGCGAAGGTCCAGTGCTATTTGTGAACGGTCGGGTGATGCCGTCGATCTCCATTCGAAGCGGCGAGGTGCAACGCTGGCGCATCATCAACGCTTCCGCTGGCCGGATCTTCCGCATCGCACTCGCGGGCCAGACGATGACCCAAATCGGCACCGATGGTGGGCTGTTCGAGAAGCCGGTCGAGGTACAGGAAGTGTTGCTCACGACGGGTGAGCGCGCCGAGCTGCTGGTGCGCGGCGGAGCGCGCGGAACGCGGACGGTGCTGCAGAATCTCCCCTACGATCGTTACTCGCCGAATACCCGCCCGGCGGACTGGAAGGTGACGCGAGAACTGCTGACTCTCGAGACGAGCAATGCTCCTCCAGCAGCTGCGGTGACGATCCCGCCCACGCTCCGAACGATCGAGGCTCTCGACACAACTCGAGCGACGGCGGTGAGAACCGTCGTGTTCGGGCAGGGCATCATCAATGGAAAGACCATGGACATGTCCCGCGTCGATGTGAGCACGCACGTCGGCGCCACCGAGATCTGGGACATCGTGAACATCGTCGGCATGGATCACCCGTTCCATCTCCACGGATTTCAGTTCCAGGTGATCGACCGGGATGGCGTGCGCGAGCCCTACGTCGCCTGGAAGGACATGCTGAACATTCCCAAGCACTCGACGGCGCGCATCATCGTGCGCTACGACGACTATCCCGGGAAGTGGATGTTCCACTGCCACATCCTGGACCACGAAGACCACGGCATGATGGGAGTTCTTGAAGTTCTGAAGTAAAACAATTCAATCTGGGAGACTGCGTGACGCGAAGATCCACGAGTTTGCTGGTGTGCCTCAGCTCCATCGTCGTGCTTCTTTTCGCCACCGCGTACACCGCGCCGGCGCCATCCGGCAAGATCATCGTATCGCCCGCACAGGCGCGCCAGGATCAGATTCTGTTTGGGCGACAACTGGTCCTGACCCACGACTGCGGAGGGTGTCATGGGATGGCTGGCGACAACCCGAGCGCTCCGGGTTACCTCGATGGCGTCCGAGACACGGCGCAGCAATTTCACATTGGGCCGTTCATCACCCGACCGAAGAACCTCACTCCAGACGTAGCAACCGGAACAGGCAGCTTCACGGAGCGTCAACTCTTTAACGCGCTGCGCTATGGGCTACGACCGGAGGAGACTCCGGACGTCCAGATAACGTCGATGGTTCCAGGGCAGGGAAACTTTCCTCTCCATCCCCACTATCTCGCACCGCCAATGCCTTGGACCGCCTGGCGGTACATGTCCGACGCCGAGCTCCTGGCGATAGCCGCCTACCTCAAGAACGGACTGAAGCCGGTCAAGAACAAGGTGGCCGATAGCGACGGCCCACCCGATTTCTGGGCGAGTGAGTATACCGTTGAAAAGATCGGCTCGTACCCGGTCGCGCCGTTCCCAACGGTAAACGAAAAAGCTCCGTAAGAATTTTCTTGTCGAGGCGTGGTGAGTCCTATCCTCTCACCGCGCCTCTGCAGGAGCTTCCGCCGCGCCCTCTCTCTTGGGGCTCGGCGGTCTCCTAGGCCCCGTTCCCGCGCCGGTCCTCTCGATGGCAGCGGCGATCTCGTCCAGGTCCGCGCCGTTGAGCGTCAGCTTCGCCGCATCGATCCATCCATCCACTTGTGCGGCGGATCTCGCCCCGACAATTGCCCCTGTCATTCCGGGCCAGGCCAGTACCCACGCGAGGGCCACTGCGGCGACCGTGGTATTGTGTCGCGTCGAGATCGGCTTGAGCGCGTCACGCAATGCGATGTTCTTCTCGACGTGGGGCGTTTGAAAATAGACCGCTGATTTGCGCCAGTCGTCCTCGCCCATGCTTCTGACTTTCTCGAGTGAGAAAGTGTCGGTGAGCAGTCCGGCCTGCATCGGACTGTACGCGATTACTCCGGTGCGATTGGCGTTGCACCACGGGATCTCCGTCGCGGCGACGTCCCGACGTACGAGGGAGAACGGCGGCTGCAGCGACTGCACGTGCTTCAGCGAATCGATTTTTCTGAGCAGCGAGGTGTCGAAATTCGATACGCCGATGGCGCGGACCTTTCCCTCCTGCTCCAGCTGCTCCATCACCCGCCACGATGCTTCGACCGGGACACCGCTCTCGTCGGGCCAGTGAAACTGGTAAAGATCGATGCGATCAATTTTCAATCGCCGCAACGAGGTGTCGCATTCCCGCCGGATCGATTCCGCCGACAGCACGCGGCGAACCTCGCCGCCCTTCTTCTTCTCCCACACCAATCCGCATTTGGTGAACACGTACGGGCGTTGGTCGGCGCTTTTCCCCTGAAGAAACCGACCGACTATTTCCTCGGAGTGTCCACGACCGTAGATCGGGGCAGTGTCGATCCAGTTGACGCCGAGCTCGATGGCATGATTCATCGCCGCCACTGAGTCGTCGTCGTTCTGTCGTCCCCATTCGTCACCGCCGATCGCCCAGGCTCCGACCCCGACACGAGTGATGTTCATGTCGGTGGTGCCGAGCTGGCGGACGGGCAGGGAAGTTTTCATTACGTTGTTTCCTCGGACACTGTGTGTGGTCAACGTGCTCAGCCCATTATTTCGGCGGCGAGCTCGTCCACCAGATTGATAAGGTCGCGCTCGCGAGACCGTCGAACTTGCCGATAGATGCCGCGAGCGGCGAGATATGCGGCGAGCGCAGTGGCGCCGAACGCTCCGAAGCCGGCGACCGGATCATGCGTCAGGGCGATAGTCAGCGGCAGTGCCATACCACCACCGATCCCGCCGCCTCCTCCACCGACTACTCCGCCGAAAAGCCCACCGATCACCTGTTGCAACCCCTCGTCGGCACGGATGGTGGTTCGCCCACCACGCGGGACCATGCTGATCTGCAACCGTCGCTGCTGATGCGCGCTCGCCCAATGCAGGCTTCGACCGAGCGTAGTGACATGGCCGGGGTCGCCCATCGTTCGCTGGATGGTGTTAACGAGGAGTTCGAAGGTGTCCGGCCGCACCTCTTTCGGGACTTCGATTTCATAAATGATCCTACTCGGCGCGCCGAGCCAGATATTGTTGCGCAGCGGACTTCCCCGAACGACTTTCATTCCCGTCGGGTGTGTGGCAACGCGCGCGTTGTCCGCGCCAGCCAGACCGAGCTCCTGCTGCGCCCGCGCTATGTACTTCTCCGGAATTCCGACTTCGTTGGCTGCTTCGCGAACCGCGCTCATCCTGTAACCGCTGGTGAGCGTTCGGCGGTCCTGTGCTGTCGGAGGACCGAGCGATGCCGGGAGACTTCGCAGAGCAGACTGCACCCCGGTCTCCGCCTGCAGCTCGGCGGCCCGCGTCCACACCGCTTTCGCTTCGCGCTCGGAGATTATCTCGGGTGAGTGTTGTTCCAGCGTCGGAATCATCTCCGGCGTACTCGCCGGATACCGGGCTGCCGGGCTCGATCTCTCGATTGCCTGAGACGCTTCCTCCAGCGCGGTGGCCAGCTCGCTGCCCGTCTGATAACGCGCGTCCGCTTCGCGCAAAAGACAACGGTCGATCACATCTGCCAGCGCCGCAGGTACTTCCGGTCCAGCCTCTCTCACCCTCGGAGCGTCTTTCGTCACGCGATCTACGAGGACCGCCGTCGCCGTCCTGTTCTCGAACGGAAGCGACGCTGTCAGCGCCTTGAACCCGACAATGCCGAGCGAGTACACATCACTCCTTCCATCGACGCGCTCGGCCATCACCTGCTCCGGACTCATGTAGAGGACCGTACCGAGTACCTGTCCGGTGGCAGTTTGGGGCGCCGCTTCCATCAGTCGCGCGATTCCGAAATCCGTCACGACGGGAGTGTCGCTCCCTCGCTCGAGAAGAATGTTCTCCGGCTTGATGTCCCGGTGAATCACTCCCCGGCTGTGTGCGTAATCGAGCGCGAGCGCCACAGGCTTCATCACCCGCGCGACTTCAAGAGGCGACAGCGTCCGCGTCTTAGCGAGACGATCGGCGAGCGACTCGCCATCGACGTGCCGCATGACGAAGAACACTACGCCGCCTATTTCATCGGCGCGGTAGACAGGGACGATGTTCGGGTGCGTCAGCCTGGCGGCGGTGCGTGCTTCACGGAGGAACCGCTCGCGCACGCCGGTTTCTCTGGCGAGATACGGTGGCAGCACCTTGATGGCCACTTCTCGCTCGAGGTTCACGTCCACCGCGAGATAGACCACACCCATGCCGCCGCGCCCGAGCTCGCCCAGGATCTTGAAATCCGGATCGAGCGCACGGGAGATGCGCGTCAGCTCCGCCTGCTCATCGGTCGTCCGCTCGGAAGTATCCAGTGACGCCACCAGTGAAAACGATTGAATCTAGCATTGACAAAAGCCGGGCGTATGTCGAGGCTCAGGAGATCATGTTGAGGACTGAAACTGCGTGGCCGGCGCTGGCGCTCGACGAATGGGCGCCCACACAGACGACGCTTCACCGCTGGACGCAGATCGTCGGCAAGACTCGCCTGGCGCTGGCACCGATGCAGAACCACTGGTGGCAGGTGACGTTGTACGTGACCGACCGCGGCCTCACCACGTCGCCGATTCCCTACAACGGCCGCACTTTCGACGTGAGCTTCGATTTCGTCCGCCACCGCCTGGCAGTCCTGACCAACGACGGAGACGAACGCGCCATTCCGCTCGAGTCCCGCTCGGTCGCGGATTTCTACGGCGAGTACAAGTCGATGCTGCGCTCACTGGATATCGAGGTCAAACTTTTTCCAGTGCCGGTGGAAATGCCCGATACTCTCCCGTTCAAGCAGGATACTGCTCACGCATCATACGACGCCGACGCGGCGCATCGGTGCTGGCGGATTCTGGTCAACGCCGACCGGGTGTTCAAAGCATTTCGCGGGCGTTTCCTCGGTAAATCGAGTCCATCGCATTTCTGGTGGGGCGGATTCGATCTCGCCTGCACGCGCTTCTCCGGCAACGCCGCGCCGGAATACACCGGACCCGCCCTCAATTGCCCGAACTATGTGATGCGCGAGGGCTATTCTCACGAGTGCTTCAGTGTGGGATGGTGGCCAGGTACCGTCGGAGCTTCTGTAGCCGAGCCGACGTTTTACGCCTACTCGTATCCCGAGCCGCCGGGATTCGACTCGGCGCCGGTGCAACCGGAAGGCGCTTTTTACCATCGAGAGATGCGGGAGTGGTTCCTGCCATACAGCCTTGTTCGCACGGCACCCGACCCCGATCGCGCTGTGCTCGACTTTCTGCAAACCGCCTACGAGGCGGCGGCGAATCTCGGCAAATGGGACCGGGCCGGACTCGAACGCCCGCGGGGGTGGATTGCTCCTCCATCTGCTAGGCAGGATAAGGATTGAAAAATCTGCGCGCGCCGGCTACCCGCCACCCGCTGCACGCTGATCGCTTTCTGCTGCCTACTATCTGACAGACCTCGAAGCACGTAGGGAAGCGCGTGTTGGACGGTCTATGTCGAACTCCGCGAACGCGGAAGGCGAAACGAACAGACCTGTCCCGTCGCACGCAGCTGACGGCATTCAGCGTTCAGCGGGTAGCGGGCGGCTTGCACTTGCGGTCTCACAGTCGCCGAATCGCCCGTCGACCCCTCCCGCCCAAAAAAGCGGGATAGCACATGTCTTGCCCCGGTCCTGACCTTGCGCCATCCTCAAGTAACGACCGTCAGGAGCCGACCGATGAGAGCACGTGATATCATGACGCGGGATCCGCAGTGTTGCCGGCGCGAGGATACGGCGCGGCGCGCAGCTGAAATTATGCGCGACAAGGACTGCGGCGTGATTCCGGTCGTCGATGACTCGCGTCGGGTGGTCGGGATTGTCACAGACCGTGATCTCGCGGTTCGCGTGATTGCCGCGGGCAAGAGCGCGGACATCCGGCTCAGCGAAGTCATGACCGCCGGCGCAAAATGTTGCTCCGCGGACGACGATCTCCGCGACGTCGAGCACAAGATGGCCGAGCTCCAGGTGCGTCGCATTCCTATTTGCGACGCGGGAGGCCGTGTACTGGGCATCATCTCGCAGGCCGACATTGCGCGGGCGGCGGGGATGGACAGCGAAGTAAGCGAGCAGGAAATCGCACTGGTCCTCGAGCAGATCTCAGAGCCTGCGCACCGGTCGAGGGCGCGCGCCAACAACACAGCGACCCAGACGGAGCCGCGCACCAACGGCACCGTGACCGAGGCGGAACCGCCGCAGGCCCAGCTCTAGCGTCTACTCGGCGCTATGCGCGCCCGGTGATCCGGGCGAGCGATCGCCACCGCGAAGGATATCGACCTTGAGCTCGTACCAGCTGTCCAGCTGGTAGTACTGCACGCGTAAGTCGTGGTGGCCGCCGTCAAGCGCTACGAAATCGACCGCCGACTCGTGCTGCTTCCAGTTGTCGACCGCAAGCTGACCATCCACCCAGACGCGAACCGCATCGTCGCTGATGGTGCGCAGAGTAAAATCTCCCGCCGGTAGATCCACTGATCCGGTCGCCTCGAGCGCAAATTTCTTACCCGTCATGGGCGACGGGGCACCGAAACCCTCGTAGTCGAGACGTGGGACTTGCGTGGCGAAGAGAGGCTGTGAGCGGATAAATGCCGCCAGGGTATCGACACTTCGACGCGGGTCACCGATGCTGTCGTTCCAGGTGTAAAAACGAACCCGCCAGTTTATCGGCGGCTCGAAGCGGCTATACGAGAATTCGTATGGCGCGCCGCGTGCGAAACGCTCGCCACGCGGAGACACGATCTCCGATCCAGTGTACTCGACGGTGAGCTGCCAGTCGCCAGCCGAATCCGGACGCGGCGTGACTGCAATGATGTCGCCGACACGGCCCTGCATACTCGATACAATTCCAATCCCGCGCTGGCCGGTCACTCGCCAGTCTCCCGGCGGTCCCAGCACGCGCAGGCGTAGCGGAATCTCGTGAGAGCTGTCTGTTGGCCACAAAATCGGTGATCGGTAGTCATATGGCCCCCACTCGTTGATGACTATTGCCGAGCGCGGGCGACGTTCTGTCGCCGTGTCGGTGCGAAGTGGCATCCATCCGCCTCGAAGTGGTTGCGGCTTGAGCCTGGCGAATTCCGGCGGCAGAGGCAAAGAGCGCGGCAGCACCGGC
>JBJMOT010000134.1:0-7510 GCA_045803585.1 Gemmatimonadaceae bacterium | reverse complement strand
CTGGGTGGACGATGAAGGTGAGCTCCTCGAGCCTCACCGCATCTTCCTTCGCTCAAAAGGCTATACCGTAGAGTGGGCCTCAAACGCCGACGACGCCATCGAGCTTCTGAGGCGCCGTCCATTCGACATCCTGCTGCTCGACGAGCAGATGCCGGGCAAACGCGGACTCGAAGTCTTTCGGGATGTCCGCGAGCTGGCGCCGACACTGCCGGTGGTGATGGTGACCAAGAGCGAAGAAGACTCGACGCTCAAGGAAGCAATCGGCGCCAACGTGCGCGACTATCTCGTGAAGCCGATCAATCCGCGTCAGGTGCTGACCGTCGTCACCCGAATTCTCGAGGGACCGCGGATCCGGCAGCAGGCAATCGCCCGCAGCTTCGTCGAGCGATTCCGCGCCATCGAGCTGGAGCGCGATCGCAATCTCGATTGGCGCGGGTGGATCGATCGCTACGACGAGCTGATGCGGTGGGACGTCGATCTCGCCGCCGCCGGCGAGATGGGCTTGTACGAGTCACTCAAGGGTCTCTATCCCGACATGCACCGCGAATTCGCGGCGTACATCAAGGCGAACTACCCGGAATGGCTCCAGGATCTGAACGGAAACCGGCCACCGCTCTCGATCGATATCGTGAGCGAGTTCGTGCTTCCGATTCTGGAGCGCGACAAGGCTGCGGTGTTCATCGTCGTCGACTGTCTGAGGCTCGATCAATGGCGCGCGCTGGAGCCTTTGCTCGCTCCGTATTTCGACGTCGAGACGACGCACTACTTCGCGGTGCTCCCGACGGCGACGCCGTACTCGCGCAATGCATTGTTCAGCGGGTTGTTTCCGGGCGAGATCGCGGCACGACTTCCCGACTGGTGGGGCAATGCCGATCGCGAGGACGAGTCACTCAACGCCCACGAGCGCGAGCTGCTGGAGAACCATCTCGAGGAGCTCTGCGGCAAGACTCCTGTTCGCTACCAGAAAATTTCCACCGCCGCCAACTCCGATGAGCTGGAGCGTCATCTCGGAACCGCGATCGGCCCCGAGGGCGTCAGCGCGTTCGTCTTCAACTTCGTCGACTTATTGACTCATGGGCGGAGTGAATCGCAGATACTATATGAAGTGGCGCGGGACGAGATCGCCCTCCGTCAGATCACCCGCCAGTGGTTCCAGCGCTCGGCGTTGTTCAGCGTCCTCAAGGAAGCATCGCGTCGCAAGATCTCGGTACTCCTCACGACGGACCACGGCTCCATCCACTGCAACACTCCCGCGACTGTCTACGCCAAGCGCGACGCCAGCGCCAACTTGCGCTACAAGTTCGGTGAAGACCTTCGCGCCGAGCGCCCGGACCAGGCCCTCCTGTTCTCCAATGAGGACATGCTGAGACTGCCGCGCCGCGGCGCGGGTGGCAACACACTTTTGGCCACCAACGATTGCTTCTTCGTGTATCCCACCAAGCTGCGCGAATATCAGAGCCGTTATCGCGGATCCTTCCTTCACGGTGGTGTAACGCCCGAGGAAGTAATCCTGCCTCTGGCGCTGCTGACTCCGCGCCGGTAACCGGCTTGCCGGCATTGCGGCGGGCTGCCGCTAATTGATGCAATCAGTGACAGTGGATTCCGGCTCTCCCCGAAAGGTGTCGGCCTATAAGCGGTTGCTGCCGTTTCTGCGTCCGCACGCGTGGCGGATGGCGATCACCATCGTTTCCAATCTCGTGGCGGCGTTGCTCGATGGATTCGCCATCGCGCTGCTGATTCCGTTCCTCAACATCCTGTTCCACCAGCCGACGACTACGATGAAATCCGGCTGGATTGCGAAGTTGCTCAACGCCACGGTTGGCAGCCAGATAATTCCCGGCGACGAGATGCGCTCGCTGCGCAACGTCATAATGCTCGTTCTCACAGCGGTCCTGCTCAAGAATCTGCTGGTGTGGGTCGCGGGGCAATTCGGAGCGACGCTCCAGGAATACGTCACCCGCGACCTGCGCAACGCCGTCTACCGGCATCTCGCCCATTTGCCGCTGGGCTACTTCACCCAGATGAAGGCTGGCCAGATTCTCTCGCGGGTGATCAACGACACCTTCGAGACCCGGCTCATTCTCACCCAGATCGTCACCCAGTCGCTGCAGAGCGCATCGCTGGTGATCGTCTACATCGCGATTCTGTTCAGCATCTCATGGAAACTGTCGCTCATCGCGCTCGTCATTTTGCCGCTACTGAGTCTTTCCCTGCAGCCGATGCTGAAGAAGCTCCGACGCGGCAATCTGCGCCGCGGAAATATTCACGGCGAGATGACCAGCGTTCTTCAGGAGACGATCAGCGGCATTCGCCTCGTAAAAGCGAGTGGCGCGGAGGATTATGAGGAAGCGCGATTCGCCGATGGCAGCAACAAGTACGCGCGCAGCAGCCTCAAGCTGACGCGTCTGGCGCTGGTCGCGCCGCCGGTCACTGAGATCATCGGAACCATGATAGCAGTTCTGGTGCTTTGGGTGGGCGCGTGGCAGGTCCTGAGCAGCGGAACGATGACCGGCGCGACATTGCTCGCGTTTCTGACGCTGGTGCTTCGACTTCTTCAGCCGCTCAAGCAACTCTCGCAGATGCGGACTACCGCGCAATCCTCGCTGGCGTCGGCGGAAAGGTTATTCGAGATCCTCGACTCTCCGGCGGAATTTCAGCGTGACAGCGGGACTCGGGACCAAGCGAGCTTCAATCGCGAGCTGAGGTTCGAGAGCGTGACCTTCTCTTACGGCGATGTCCCTGTGCTGACCAACATCGATCTGGTGGCGCGGAAGGGCGAGGTTGTAGCGCTGGTCGGGCCGAGCGGAGCTGGGAAGAGCACGCTGGTGGATCTGATTCCCAGGTTTTATGAGCCAACCGCGGGGCGCATCGTGCTCGACGGCGTCGACACCCGGGAGATCAAGCTCCCGGTGCTTCGCGGGCTCACCGGCATAGTCTCCCAGGAGACGGTTCTCTTCCACGATACCGTGCGCAATAACATCGCTTACGGGGCACCCGGGAAGTATTCCCAGCAGCAGATCGAGGAGGCCGCCAAGGCTGCCAATGCTCACAGCTTCATCACCGAGCTCCCGCACGGTTACGACACCATGCTCGGCGAGCGCGGCACACGTTTATCGGGCGGACAACGCCAGCGACTCGCGATTGCACGGGCCTTGCTGAGTGATCCACCGATTCTCATTCTCGATGAAGCGACTTCCGCGCTGGACACCGAATCGGAGCGTCTGGTACAGGAAGCCGTCGATCGATTGCTGAGGGGACGAACGGTGTTCGTGATCGCGCACAGACTGTCGACGATCACCCACGCCGATCAGATCGTATTCCTCGATCGGGGTGAAATCGTGGAACGCGGAAGTCACGCCGACTTGCTGGCCAAGCGCGGCGCGTACTCGCGTCTCTATACGTTGCAGTTCGGCAGCAGCGCCGCCGACAACGGGGAGGGGGACGCGGAAGAGCAGGGAAGTACCAAGATCAACAAATTGGCGCCTTCAGCCGGGTAAACGCACTTTGCACGTTTTATTTCTTCATACCGCTCGCGAATGGTCAGGCACCGCCCGTCTGTTTGCGAGAGCAGGGCGGGGCATCTCCGAGCGCGGAGCCAAAGTCACGCTGCTCGTGACGCCCGACAGCAACGTCCATCTCGCCGTTTCGCCGCGTCGCGATCCCGGCCAGCCACGCCACACTCCGATTCCAGAACCGTTCGAGATCATTCCGTTCGCTACCGATGGTTGGTTTTTCACCGCAGCACGTCGTCTGCGGAGAATTTTCCGCCGCTGGGATGCCGACACGATCTTCGTCAGCACCGATCGCGAGCATCTCATCGCGGCCACTGCCTGCAGGATGAGTGGAAACGGAACTGTCGTGCGCTGGACACCGGCTGGTAAGAAGCTGGAGTTGGGAGCCTCCGGTCGCTGGGCGGCGCGGCTGGCGCGCACGGCTTATCTCTTCTCGAGCGAGATCGATCGCCGTGCATCGAACATCCCGAAAAACGCGATTGATGTGTCCATCGCCGAGATCGGAGTCGACGTTTCGACGTATCCTACCGACGGCGAGAAACAGCCAACGGCGGAAGGTGAGAGTTCTGGCGAGCGGCAGCCGTCGGTCAACAAATACATAGTCTGCATCTACGATCCGACGTCCCGCGGCCGGGCAGCCACGGCCATCCGCACCATCTCCATGCTGGCCCCGCGGCATCCAGACCTTCGCCTCATAATCGTCGGTCAGGGCTCCGACGACGAAGATCTGCGCATGCAGGCGGCCGCTCTGCGCGTTCTCCACCTCGTCAGCTTTCTTGGTGAGCGCGACGATGTCGTCAGCCTGATGCGGGATGCGCATCTCGGTTGGGTGGTCGCGGAAGCGGATACCGGCGCGTACGGAATTCTGGATCTGATGGCGCTGGGGATTCCCGCGGTTGGAAGCGAAGGAGGTGTCGCCCAGCGCTATATCGCCAACGGGATCAGCGGCGCGCTGTATCCGTCGGATGACTCGGCGTCGACCGCCGCAACTGTGGCGGGGATGCTTCTCAGTGACGAAACGCGGGAAGCGATGGGCAAGGCCGGTCGCACCCGAGTCGCGCGAGAGTTTCCGGAAACCGCCATGATCGAGGGCTTCGATCGCGCTGCCAACAACGCACGCACGCGGGGCCGTCGGTAGAGAGGTGAGTCCAGCCAACCGCGGCTCCCTCGACACAACGCCGCCGAGCGTTGTACACCTGAGCTTGCCGAGTTCACGAGCACGTCAATGTGACCAAAGGGGCAATGGGTGAAGTCAACAAGTCGCCCCTTCATTACACCTACACTTCGCTCAGCCAGTATTTTGTGAAGTTCGACCGATAGTGTCATGGCGAAATACGCTCCACTCGGGGAAAGATCGATCCGCAATGAAAACTGAGGTTGAAGGAAGGCCGGCACTAGCTTGAAAGTCCTCATCATCGGCAGCAATCATCGCTGGCGGATGGAGAAGTGCACCGAGCGCGCTCTTAAACGCGACAAGCACAAGACGCTCCTCATCGACGACAGGCGCGCGGCACGCGTCCTCGGTCGCAAGCTCACCCAGCGCTGGGCGCTGGCCAAGGCGCGGAGCTTCAAACCCGATTTCGTTTTCCTCGGCAAGTGTCACGGCCTGGATATCGAGACCGTCGCCACAATCCTTCAGGGAAAACCGAATTCGATGTGGTACCACGACCCGCAGTGGTACAAGAGCACGTTTCGACCCGACATCGCCCATATCACCGCCGTCGGCAAGCTGACCCAGACCTTTTTCGTCTCAGGATTCGACGCCGAGTGGAGAGCGCTGGGGTTGCCGGCCAAGTTTCTCCCTTCGGCCGCGGACCGTGATGTAACGCCGGTCCCGCCAAAAAAAGTCTTTCATTCCGACGTCAGCTTCATCGGCACCGGCTACGATTCGACGCGCGCGCAGTTTCTGCTCAAGGTCGCCAAGAAGTACGATCTCAAAGTGTGGGGCGAAGGCTGGCAGGAATGGCGGAAGCCTCTCAACTGGCGCGGGCGGCCAGTTCATGGGAAAGAGTTTGCCGCGGTATGTTCGAGCTCCAACATCTCTCTCGGGATCAATCCCGCTCGGGCCAAGGGTGGAACGACGTACACCTCTGACCGGACCTGGATGGTGATTCTTGCCGGTGGGTTCTATCTGGGGCAGGGGACGCCAGGCCTCACCGAGCTTCTCCGCGAAGGCGATCATTGCGCCTGGTACAAGGACATCGAATCCTGTCTCGATAAGATCGACTACTATCTGAAGAATTCCGCCGCGCGTGAGCGAATAAGACGCGAGGGACAGGTGTTCGTGCGCGATCACCACACCTTCGATCAACGAATCCACAACCTGCTGTCGGGCGAAGAGTTTCATAATCCGCTGGCCTAGCGCCGTGCGGCACCTATTCGTCACGCAGGATTACGGGCCCGACCTCGGCGGAATGGCTCGCCGGCACGTCGAGCTCTGTCGCCGCTTCGGCGACGATGAAGAGATGATGAGCGCCTCCACCGTGGCGTCTCCGCTCGCGCAATCGTTCGACGAGCACGAGAGCTATCGGATTTACCGGCAGCCTTTCCCATTCCAGCGCGCGAATCGATTCTCGAATCAGCTGCGCTGGGCACATTGGCTGACCTCCGATCATTCACCGGAATACGACGTCATCCATTGCGGCAACATCAGACCGGTCGGCTATGCTGTGCGCTGGACAAATCGCCGGCTCGGCGTTCCGTACCTCGTCTACGTAAACGGCGGCGATCTTCTGCGCGAGAGACGAAAGTCGGAGCACAGCGCGGTGAAGCGGATGTCTGCGCGCTCGATCCTGGGTAAGGCCTCGGGGATAGTCGCCACCTCGAAGTGGGTCGCACAGCTCTCATCCGATGTCATGAACGAGGTCGGCGTGCGCAACCCGCCGCGCGTGGCTGCGCTCGACCTCGGGACCGATCCCGTGCACTTCAATCCGAAGCGCGACACAGGTGCGCTCAGGCGACGCTGGGGAGTCGGCGACGCACCCGTGATCATCACCGTCGCCCGTCTGGTCCCACACAAAGGCCAGGACATGGGCATCCGCGCCCTGGCGATGCTCGCCCGGGATTTTCCGGACCTGCGCTACATAATGGTAGGGGAAGGGCACGACGAGGCTCGCATTCGGGAGTTGGCGCGCGAGCTCGGTGTCCTCGACAAAGTCGGTTTCGTCGGTCCAATGCGCGACGACGCGCTTCCCGAAGCCTACGCTACCTCGACGATCTATCTGGGCGCATCGCGCGTCGATAACGAGATCAACGTCGAAGGTTTTGGCATCTCGTTTCTCGAGGCAGGCGCCTCGGGCGTGCCTTCCGTTGCCGGAGACTCGGGCGGCGTTCGATCTGCGGTGCGCGATGGCGAGACAGGAATCGTCGTTCCACCGACCGATCCCGACGCCATCAGCGATGCCATTCGATCACTGTTGCTCAACCGCGACCGCAGAATCCAGATGGGCAAGGCCGCGCGCCGAGCGGTGGAAACCCACTACAATTGGGATCGGGTCGCACGAGACACACGCGAGTTCACCAAAGAGGTTGTCAGATCGCGCCCTCAATGAGCCCAGGCATCACCGGGAAGACAGTCGCGGCCGTCAAGCCGGCCAAAAAGACAAAACAGCGAAAGCCGACATTCGCCCACCGCGCCGAGTATTACACGATGCGCGCGACGATCGGCGCTCTCCGCGCGTTATCGTGGGACGCTGCCTGCAAGGTCGGAGAGCGGCTCGGCGCGCTCGGCTACAAGCCGCTCGGCATCAGGAAGCACGTCGTGGAGAAACAGATCGCTGCAGCGTTTCCCGAATTGGATCACACCGCGGTTGTCGCACTCGCTCGCGAATCGTACGAGCACCTGGGCAGGACCTTCATTGAAACGGCGCTCCTGGGCTCACTCGGCAAAGAGGGCTTGCTGCGGCTCGTCGAGCGCGTAGACGGGTGGGAGATCGTCGACGAAGTAATGTCCAAAGGCAAAGGCGCGGTGATGGTTACCGGCCACATCGGCAACTGGG
>JBJMOT010000014.1:0-12125 GCA_045803585.1 Gemmatimonadaceae bacterium | reverse complement strand
CCGCATCGCATCGTGAATGTGCTCGAGGACGTGCTGGTGCTTGTCCTGGTCGGGGACGATGCAATGCGCGCTCATGGCGATCACCGCGGGCGTAACGGCCCAAACGTGAAGGTCGTGCACCGATTCGATGCCCGGGATCGCCTCCAGCTGGCCTCTGACTGCCGGAAGGGGGATGTGGGCGGGGGTCGATTCGAGCAGTATGTCAATCGATTCGCGCACCAGGCGCCAGGCGCCGCTCATTATGAGTACGGTGGTGAGAATCGAGGCGATCGGGTCCGCCGTCAGCCACCCGGTGAACTGAATCAGAATCGCCGCCGCGATCGTCCCCGCCGTGGCGAGCAGGTCGCCAAGGACATGCAAATAAGCGCCACGGGTGTTGAGGTTGTGGGACGAGCTTCCTGCAAGAATTCGTGCGGCGGCAACGTTGACCAGCAACCCGGCGCTGGCCACAGCCAGCATTAAGCCACCCTGAACGTGCTGGGGAACGCGCAGCCGTGTCACCGCCTCCCATAGGATCCAGGCGGAGATGAGCAACAGCGTAGAGCCGTTGATGAACGCCGCGAGGATTTCCCACCGCAGATAGCCGTAGGTCTTCTCCGGCGTACCCGGCTGCTTGCTGAACCAGGCGACGAACAGCGCCAGACCGACAGCCGCGACGTCGGTGAGCATATGGCCGGCATCCGCGAGCAGCGCGATGGAGTTCGACATGACGCCGCCGATTACTTCGACTACGAGCAGGAACGCAGTGAGAATCAGGGTGAGTCGCAGCGCCGGGACGGACGCATCTGACGCGTGGGAATGCCCGAGGCCGTGGTGGTGCTCATGGTCGTCGCCACGCTGGTGTCCGCGCCCGGAATTGTGGTAAGTTGCACCCGTGCTCGGTCGGCTACTCGCCATAATTCTGCTCGTGCTCCTCAACGCGTTCTTCGTTGGCGCCGAGTTCGCTCTGGTCCGTTCGAGACGGACGCGTTTGGAGGCGATGACCCGGAGCGGAGACCGGCTCGCCCGCATCGCGCTGCGCGCCTCCTCAAATATCTCTCGCGTTCTCTCCGCCAGCCAGCTTGGCGTAACGCTCGCCAGCCTCGGCCTCGGCTGGGTAGCCGAATCGACGGTCGGGGAAATGTTTGCCAATCTGTTCGAGAACCTGCCGTTCGCCATCGAGGCTTCAGCGCGGCTGACCATCGGCGCGACGATAGCGCTCATCATCGTCACCTATCTCCACGTGGTATTTGGAGAGCTCACTCCGAAAGCGGCGGCGCTGAATCATCCCGAAAGTCTGGCGCGCTGGCTCGCTCCACCGCTGCTTTTCTTTGCGTTCATCACGAAGCCGTTCACGTATTTCCTGAATCGCTCGTCGCAGGTGATCCTGCGCGCACTCGGCCAGGAAAGCGCTGGTCAGGAGGAGGCGGTTCACTCCCCCGAAGAAATCCGCCTGCTCGTCGAGCAGTCTCAGGAGAGCGGTCAGATGCAGGCGCACGACGCCGATCTGATCGACGCCGTCTTCGAGTTCTCGGAGAAGAACGCGCGTGAAGTTATGACTCCGCGCACCGAGCTCGTGGCGTTGCCGGTCGAGGCGACTTTGTCCGAAGTCCTCGGCGTGGTGCAGGAAAGCGGGCTGTCGCGTTATCCGGTGTACGATGAATCGATCGACAACATCATCGGGGTCGTGTTGGCGAAAGATCTTCTCAAGCTGCTGGCGCCGCGCGCCAACACCGATGCATTCGATTTGCCGTCGATAATGCGTCCGGTGCACGTCATCCCCGGCTCGCGTGAGGTCGAGGAGGTCCTGGCCGATTTCAAGCGACTCAAGGAGCACATGGCGATCGTGCTGGACGAATACGGCGGAACCGCCGGCGTGGTAACGATGGAAGATCTGCTCGAAGAGATTGTTGGCGAGATACTGGACGAATACGACACGCCAGAGGACGCCGAAGCGCCGATGCACACTCGCGCAGGCGAGACCATGGTTCCCGGGAGCACCCACATCGGTGAGCTCAACGAGCACTTCGGACTTTCAGTTCCCGATGAGGACTACACGACTATTGGAGGCTACATCTTCGGCGTATTGGGACGTCTCCCCGTCGTCGGAGACCGGGTGGTCGCCGGCGGGGCGATCTTCAGCGTGCGCGAGATGGACGGCCGCCGGATCGAGACGCTGGCGGTCGATCTGCATTCGATGGGGGATCGTCGCGGGACCGAACGCGAGACGCAATCGACGCACACAGAAGCGTAGCCGCGATCATACTCGAAGGATCGGCGCGGTTTTGTCCGGCGATGTCCAGCGCGGTTCCATGATCTGGTGATGTGCGCGGAAACGGCAGTCCGAGAGTGATGTTTACGGCACTGCCGAACGATGCGACCTTGATGGCCGTCATTCCGACATCGTGGTAAGGGGCGATCACGGCGTCGAACTCGCCGCGCATGGCGCGGACGAAGACAGTGTCCGCCGGAAATGGTCCGGCGATGTTCGCCTCGCGGGCAGCAGGACCCAGCAGCTTCGTATCCTCGTCGCCAAATCTTTCACCGTCTCCCGCGTGCGGGTTGAGCGCACACAGCGCGATCCGGGGTTCGGCGATGCCGAGCCAGTCACGTAAGCCGTCGCGCGTGATCCGCGCCGCATCGATAATTGAATCGCGCGTCAGCGCTCGTGTCACGTCCTGTAGTGCGAGATGAGTCGTGGCAAGGACGACGCGGAGCTTGTCGGACGCGAGCATCATAGCCACTCGGGAGTTGGTGAGCTTCGCAAGCATCTCGGTGTGCCCGGGAAAATCGTAGCCCCCCGCCAGAAGCGCAGCTTTGTCGATCGGAGCAGTGACGACACCATCGACCTCTCCGGCCGTCGCCATGGCGACCGCGCGCTCGATGGCGAGGCCGCTGATCTTCCCAGCCACGGCGGCAGACGCGCCGGACGACCACGATCCGACCGACTGCCCCACAGACACGCCTGCTCCGGTGGGACCAACCACTACAACGTCACAGCGCTCGCCGACTTGTGGGTCAGCGAGCGCCTTAGCAACGATCTCGGGTCCAATCCCGCGGGGATCTCCCACGGTCATGGCAAGACGTGATTTCACCCGCTACATCCTGAGTGACACGTAGGTATGCTTTCGCATCGAGTCGAGGAGTTGTCTGATCGAGCGCTCCTCAGAGAGCTGGGCGCGAATCTGATCGCGGATCTCCGCCTGGTTGTACTCGCCGGCGTCGGTGGCTGTTACAACCTGGAGAACGGCGTACTTCGGCTGCCCGCGCGGATTTGCAAGCTGGAACGGATCGGTGATCGTGCCGGCTTTTGCGCCGGCCAAAGCGCCGGCGTACGACGCAGGCAATGAATCGCGCGGATACGGCTGGAGCACACCCTTCTCTTCAGTCGGATCGTGGTGTTTGGCTACCAGGCTGTCGTAAGAGACTCCACGTCGCCACTGCGCGGCGACGCTGTCGGCTTCCACTTTCGCCGCGGCGACGTCCGCCGAGTCGATCACTGGAGCAATCAGAATGTGCCGGGCTTTTACTTCGGCAGCCTGCACGCGATCGACACGAATGATGTGATAACCGAACGAGGTCTCGATGACCGGACTGACTTCTCCCGGCCGGAGAGCGAACATCATCTGTTCGAATTCGGGCACCAGTCCGCTGCCGCGACGATTCCAACCCAGATCGCCGCCAAGCTGCTTCGTACCCGGGTCCATCGACTCGCGCTTTGCAATCTGCTCGAAGTCCCCGCCGTTTCGGATCTCAACCAGCAGAGAGTCCGCGTGCGCTTTGGCCTTCGCTTTCGCAGCGGCGGAGGCATGGGGTGCAATGACGATTTGCCGGAAGGTGACAGTGGCGGGTCGCTTCTGCAGGTCGCCTTTGCTGCGCTCGAACGCGGCGGTGACCTCTTCATCCGTGACGTTCACGGGCTTTGCCTGCTTTTTCAGCTCGGCGAAAGCCTTCTGCTGCAATTGCTGCCTGCGGTACTGCTCGATGAGTCCTTTGCGATACTCCTCGGGAGTGCCGAGCCCGGCTTTGCGCAGCTCGTTCTTGTAATCCTCGTCAGATCCAAACTGCGTGCGTGCGGCCTTGATCTGCCTGTCGGCCGCAGCGATGACATCAGCGTCGGGCACCTCCAGCTTCATCTCCTTGGCCTTCTGCACCAGAATTTCTTCGTCCACGAGCTCGCCCAAAACCGTGTGGGCGAGGGCAGCCTGGCCGGCCGAATCGGGTGGGAGTGTCAGTCCCTGAGCGCGGCGCTGATTGATCGCCGTCAGGACATCGCTCCAAAGCAGCGTCTGGTCGCCAACTACCGCAGCCACGCGATCGATCGGCATCACACCAGGTACGGAAGAGGCCGGGGTCGCCGGTACCTGGGCCGAGAGCACCGCGGGCACAAGCGCCGCGGCGAGTATGATTTTTCTGATCATCCTCCCTGCTACCCCGCGACCACTTCCGGGTTCGATCACTGCTTACCGCTCGGGCTCGTCGACGACGCCGCTGGTGGCGGACTCGCGGGGTTCAAAGGCACTGCAGTCGCGGGTTGCCCGGCGGTGCGCGCCGAGTCGGCCGAGTTGCGGATCTTCGAAGCTTCCTGAACCGTGCGATCGAAGCCGGCGTCGTTGAATGAGTACTTGTACTTCGAGCGCAGAACGTTGGAGAGAGGCGTCGGCACTGGAACGAAGGGCGCCTGTTCCTGAACCATGCGTCCGAAGTAATCATCGACACGCTTCGCCGCGAGTTTCTCGCGATCAGAAGTACTCTTCGCACTGTCAGAGAGCGAGACGGGGGTGACGCCAAGCTGGGACCACGCGGAACGAACGGCATTCGCGAAACTGGCGTGAAGCTGTGCGATCTCGGCAGGATCAATGACGACCTTGGCGCTATCGGCCTGCTTGAGCACCAGCTCGTTCTTCACAAAGTTGCGTACGAGTTGAACAAGCAGCGAATCCGGTGACTGCTTGATCTGATCGAGGACGCGTGCCTGAGGCGGCAACGTCTCGAGCCAGCCGACCAGACGCGATGTGGTGAATTTTCCGGCGGTAGACGTCGCGAGGACGCTGTTGTCGTTGCGATACGCGTCCGGATCGTTGCCGAGGGCGCGCACGGTGGCGACGGCACCCTTCTTCACTTCGATCTTTCCATTTTGCTCGAGCTTGGCGAGGTACGTGCTCTCCGCGACAGCGACGGTCTTGCTCTTCGAATAAGTAAGCAGTTGGCTCTTCACCTGGTCGTAGGTCGGCCGGTGAATGATGTGGTACCCGAACTGGGTCTGGACAACGGGGGAGATTTCCCCGGGCTTGAGGGCGAGAAGAGCCTGCTCGAACTCCGGGACCATGGCGCCGCGCGGAAACAGACCGAGTGAGCCATTGGCCTTCGCCGACTGGGTGTCCTGACTGTTCGTTTTGGCGATGGCGCCGAAGTTCGCCGGCGTGACCGCCGCGCGAATGGCGTCGATCTTCTTCTTGACAACCGCTTTCTGGGCGTCGTTCATCCCCTGAGTGAGGAGAAGAATGTGGTCGGCGCCAAGAATCTGGTTGGCTTCCCACTGACGGCGTGCGGCAGCGGTGTCTTCAGAGCCCCATGTCTTGGAGACGACGTCGTACCACTTGCGAGCCTTCAGGTTGGCTATGGCAGGCCACATTGCCTCGTCGATGTCCTTGGAGTCACTCAGCGAATCGTTGTGAGCCGCGGCGTAGCCGAGCCCCTGATAGTCGATCCAGACATTGGCAATCGATTTTGCGATGTCCTTCCGGATCGGTGCGCGGGATTTGCCGAGCAAAGTGGCAAGCTTGGCGACGGTGAGCTCCGCGGAACCGGAGCGAGCTACCCAGTCAGTATGCGCGTTGAGTGCGTCCTTCAGGCCGGAGCAGGCAGTAATGCTAATAGCCGCTGCCGCGGCAACACCGATAATGCGTTTCATGTTTGAATGTGCGGTTGGCTGTCAGGTGGGCCGCAGTGTTGTCAGGGCACGGACAAGTCCATCGAGCATCTCAGCTCCTCCTAGACGGGTGAGCTTGAGTGAAAGCGGGTGAGCGCGTCGCACCTCCGCCTGGAACTGTACCTCGTGGAACGCCGCCGAAATACCCTTCATACGTGGCACCGCGTGCTCGCGAAAGGTAATACGGGCTTCGTTTCCGCGCACCAGCACAGACTCGATGTCCGATGCCCCGCCGAGGATGCGTAAGAGCGCCACCGCGAAGAAGTTGCGGGCCGGCTCCGGCAGAACGCCAAACCGATCCCGCACCTCTGATCGCAGGCTGTCGATCTCGAGGATGTCGGTCATGTGGGTGAGGCGGCGATAGATATCGAGCTTGGCCTCCTGGGAGTTGATGAACTCGTCAGGCAGGTACGACGGCAGATCGACTGAAATTTCGGCTGGCTGGAGACGGGGAGCATCGCCCCCTCGGAGAACACGGTTAACGGTTTCGTCCAGCATGCGCAGGTACATGTCGAAGCCAACGGCGTGAACGAATCCTGATTGCTCGGGTCCGAGCAAGTTGCCGGCGCCTCGGAGCTCGAGATCCTTGAGCGCGATCTGGTAACCGGCACCGAGCTGAGTATGGTGCTCGAGGATGGTGAGCCGCCGGTTGGCGTCCTCGTCGATCGAGTCCGGCACCAACAGATAGCAACTGGCTCGCCGGTGTGACCGTCCAACCCGCCCTCGGAGCTGATAGAGCTGGGCGAGTCCGAAGGTATCAGCCCGATTCACGAACATCGTGTTGGCATTGGGCACGTCGAGACCCGACTCGACGATCATCGTGGAGACCAGTACATCGATCTCGCCGTTGACGAAGCTGCGCATCACCTTCTCCAGCTGGTGTTCGCGCATCTGCCCGTGTCCGACGCCGATCCGAGCGCGCGGCACGACCCGGCGAATATGATCCGCCATGCCTTCGATGGTCTCGACCCGGTTGTGGACGAAGAAGACCTGTCCGCCGCGATCGAGCTCGCGGGAGATACCCTCGTCGATCAGTCCGTCGTCCCATGGCTCGACGTAGGTGAGGACCGGCGAGCGATCGCGAGGCGGCGTCTGCATCAGCGTCATGTCGCGCAGACCAGCGAGCGAGAGATGGAGCGTGCGCGGAATCGGAGTGGCTGTAAGCGTAAGCACATCGGTGTCGAGGCGAAGCTTCTTCAATCGTTCCTTGTGTTTGACACCGAAGCGATGCTCCTCGTCAACGACAATCAAACCAAGCTGGGAAAAGCCGACGTCCGCACTAAGGAGGCGGTGAGTTCCGATGACAACATCGGTCTTCCCTGCCTTCAGGTCGGCGATGACGACTTCCTGTTCCTTTGCCGTCTGAAAGCGACTGAGCGTGTCGACCTTCACCGGGAAATCGGCAAGTCGCTCGCTGAAAGTTCGGGCGTGCTGGTCGGCAAGAATGGTGGTTGGAACGAGAACTACCACCTGCCGGCCTGACTGGACGGCTTTGAAGGCAGCGCGCACGGCGATTTCCGTCTTGCCATAGCCGACGTCGCCCACGAGCAAACGATCCATCGGTCGCGGGCGCTCCATATCGCCCTTCACATCGGTGGTCGCGGTGCGCTGATCGGGCGTGTCCTCGAAGAGAAACGAAGATTCCAACTGGCGCTGCCACACGGTATCGGGCAAATGTGGCGGCCGCGTGGCGACTTTCCGCCGCGCGTAAAGGTCGAGCAGCTCCACGGTCATTTCCTGAATAGCCGCGCGAGTCTTGTCGCGTTGCGACGCCCATCGCTTACCGCCCAGTGAATGGAGTCGCGGTGGAGGCGCTTCGGAGCTGATGTCGTCAGCCGAGCGATACCGCTCGATCTGATCGATGCGATAAAGCGGAACGTTGAGGCGATCGCCGCCCTCGTACTCGATGACGGCGACTTCGACCGTGCTCTCGCGGAAAAAGATTTTCTCCATACCGCGATAGATCCCGACACCGTGCTCGAGGTGGACGACGTAATCGCCTGGCTTGAGCGCAGTGAGGCTTTCCAGCGCGCTTCCCGTCGCGTACCTCCGCGCGCGTCGGAAACGGCGCTCGCGGCGGAAGATCTCGTGATCGGTGAGGACACGATAACCGGCGAAATTGTCGCGAGGAGGAATGACAAAGCCGCCATCCAGGACCCCGATTGCCAGGCTCGCCGGTGAGACGCGGTCGTCGTTAAGCAACTCGTCGAGCCGTTCCGCCTGACCCGCGTTGTCGCACAGAATCATCGTCGGGATGCCGTCGGCGACAATCAGCTTGAGTCGCTTGATGTCGCGTTGGATTTCCTCAGGCTCGCGGAACGGAAAAACGAGAGAGCCGTTGTCGCCGGCGAGGTCGATGGTTCCGTAGGCTGCAATCGCGCGGAGCGCATCCTCGGGCGACTCAAAGAGCTCGTCACGGCGGGGCGTGTCTTCGCCGCGCCTGCGGGCGAGGTCGATGTGGTGTTGGGCCTCCGTCCATGTACGCTCCAACTCGGGCTTGATGTGCGTACCACGCGGAATCACGAGGAGCGTGTCCGGCGGGAAGAGGGCGCGGATCGAAGACCGCGCCGGCTCGACATCTCCAGAAGCGATCTGGCCGTCGACGGGAAGGATCAGTGCCAGCTCCGCGTCGCGCGTCGAGCGCTGGGTGATCAGGTCGAAGTGGCGGAGCTCTGAGACTTCGTCGCCCCAGAACTCCAGGCGCACGGGCTCGGCCATCCCGAAGCTGTATATGTCGAAGATCCCGCCGCGAACGCTGAATTGGGCGACATCTTCGACCATCGGCACGCGCTCGAAGCCTATGGATTCGAGGTGCGACGCGAGCTGCTCGGGGCGGCGGGTGTCGCCCTTTCGCAGTTCCAGGCGCGCCGATGCGAGAGCTCGCGGCAGCTGCGTGCGCTCGAGTACCGCACGCGTCGTGGTAATCACGATGCGGAGGTCACCGCCGCCGATGCGCTCGAGCGTCTCGACTCTCTCACCGGCAATTTCTGCGTGGGCTTCAGCCTCGCCGAAGCTTTCTCGCGGCGGATAAAACGCCACCTCATTCTCTTCCACCAGAGTCGAAAGGTCGGCGAGCCAGCGCTCGGCACCGCCGACATCGTCGCTGACGACCACGAAAATTCGTCCGGGAAGGTTCCTGGCGAGCGCAGCCAGCAGCACGGCATCGGACGACCCATGCAAGCCACCGACGACGCAACGGTCGCCGGGCACCGGCACATGCTGACGCAGCTCAGTGAATTCCCTGAGAGACTCGACGATCGACAGCAATTGCGGGAGAGGCATGGCGCAAGGTAAAACGAGCCATGGCCAGCAGGTAGGCAGACAAAAACGTACTCTATATGAGCTCAGGCTTGACCTTTGCCACTAGAAACTATCAAATTGTATACAAACCTCGGGAGGCGGAGATGCGAGCTCTGAGATTGTGGACGGCGTTGGGTGGCGTGACCGCGATGCTTTGCGGCTCGGCAACCATCTCGGGGGCACAGGAGCACGCGCATCGCGGACCTCCCGGCGTCCGGATTTATTCCGCCAACGGCATCGACGTCATTAACACCTCGACCTACGTCACGCCGGAGATAGAGCTCTCGGAGAACGCCTACCTCTTCTCCGTTGCGATGGATCTCGATGGACAGATTCAGGTTCTCCATCCCGACTTCCCCGGTATCTCGGTCAAGATCTCCGCGCACAAGCAGCTGCAGTTGCCGCACTTCTTCGCCGGGTTCAATCAGCCGTCCTTCGATGGAGTCTATTCGTCCGTCGAATTCCAGCGATACACCCAGTCGGGCGGATGGGGAGATACTCGCGGCGTCGTGATCGCGCTCGCCTCGCGCGCTCCGTTCAACCTCGAGCGCATTGAACGCGGCGGCGATTGGGACATTGTCTCCCTGCGGCGCATCCTCGAGAATCGGACCCCGCAGGAAGCAGTGTTTGCCTTGGCGAGTTACATAGGCGTCGAGGGCGAACCCATCGGCCACGACTACATGCGCTTTGCCGGCGGCCAGTCGAACGCGTACGCATACAATGACTACTCGTACTATAACTCGCCTTGCGACTCGTACTACGGCTACTACTTCACTCCTGGACGCGGGTACGCGCTTCTCAGAGACCTGAATCAAGCCAGTGGTAATGGGCGCGTTCGCCAGCGGGCGAGGATCGTCGGATACGATTTGTGCGGAGTTCCAATCATTTCCTACGGACCTGTTGCCCAGGGTCGCTTTCCGCAACCTGGTCAGCCACGCTCGACGGGTGACACGACCGTCTTCCCGAAGTCGCGTTTCCCCCGTGGGACACCACGCCACCCGGCGCAGGCGAGTGCTGAAGGAGCCTTCCCCAGTCAGCGAGCGAATCTTCCGCAGCTGGGAGACGTCACTATCACCGCTCCCAAGGGCCGTCGCGCGGAGCCCGGTCAGGTTCTGAACGGCTACACGTCGCAGCCCAGGCTGCTACCGGCGCCTGAGGGTCGAATGCCAATCGAGCGCACGTCTGCAGGCGGCGGGGTCAGCGCGGCAACCGGCGGAGAGCCGTTGCGCGAATATCACCCCGAGCCGCGAGTCGAATCACCGCCGCCGAGTCGTATGCCGGAGCCGCGCGCAGCGCCCGCTCCAGTCGTCCACGAACCGCCGCCTCCGCCGGCGCGAGTTGATCCTACGCCTGCAGCGACAACAACAACGACGACGACCAGATCCGAGCCGCTTCGCGCTCCGCCGCAGAGCCGGCAGTAGCGCAAGGACGCCGATAAAAGAGGGCCGCCACCACCGCGGCCCTCTTTCCTTTTTCAGAGAAGGGGAAAAGGGCCTGACGGTTATATTTCGATCGTCCTGCCGCCGCGTCCCGCAAAACACAGAGATACCACTTGAAGCTCGATCACATTCGCAACTTCTGCATTGTCGCGCACATCGACCACGGTAAGTCGACGCTGGCCGATCGTCTGATCGAGGCGACGGGGATGTTGCAGAAGCGGGAGATGAAGGCGCAGGTGCTCGATACGCTCGATCTCGAGCGGGAGCGCGGAATTACCATCAAGCTCAACGCAGTGCGGATGACCTACGTCGCCCGCGACGGCCAGGAGTACGAGCTCAACCTCATCGACACGCCGGGTCACGTCGATTTCACTTACGAGGTGTCGCGCTCGCTCGCCGCGTGCGAGGGCGCAATCCTCGTTGTCGATGCCTCTCAGGGAATCGAGGCGCAGACTCTCTCGAACCTGTTCCTGGCGATGGACGCGGGCCTTGAAATCATCCCGATCCTCAACAAAATCGATTTGCCCGGCGCCGAGCCCGAAAAACGGCGCAAGGAAGTGTCAGACCTCCTTGGCATAGACGAGAGCGCGATCCTTCTGGTCAGCGCCAAGGAAGGCATCGGCATCGGCGAGCTGCTGGAAGAAGTCGTCCGAAAAGTCCCGGCGCCTGAAGGTGACGAGAACGCACCGTTGCGGGCACTGATCTACGATTCCTACTACGACAAATACCGCGGCGCGATTCCGAGCGTGCGCGTAGTCGACGGAGTGATTCAGAAAGGGACGCACATCACCTTCGGCGCCAGTGAATCGGTCTACGAAGTCGACGAAGTCGGATACAATCAGCTGCGCCAGGTTGCGACAGAACGCTTGGGCCCGGGCGAGGTTGGCTACGTCGTCGCCAGTGTTCGCTCGGTCAGCGAGACGCGCGCGGGCGACACGATCTTCGATGCCGACAATCACGCGAGTGAGGCACTTCCCGGCTATCAGGCCGTACGAAGCTTCGTGTTCGCCGGTCTATACCCGACTGACACCACCCAGTACGAGACTCTGCGCGACGCCCTCGAGAAGCTCAAGCTGAACGACGCCTCGCTCAACTACGAGCCGGAGACGTCCACCGCGCTCGGCTTCGGATTCCGCGCCGGGTTTCTCGGACTCCTGCACATGGAGATCGTGCAGGAGCGTTTGAGCCGTGAGTTCGATCTCGATCTGGTTACCACGGTCCCCTCAGTCGAGTACAAGGTTTATCTCACCGACGGCACCATGAACCTGATCGAGAATCCATCGCTGATGCCCAACGCTCAGGTCGTCGGCTATGTCGAAGAGCCGTACGTTAAAGCTCGTATCATGGTTCCCGCCGAGTACATCGGACCAATCATGACGCTCGGGACGGAACGTCGCGGCGTTTACAAGAACATGACGTATCTCGATACCCAGCGGGTCGAGCTCGATTGGGAATTTCCCCTCGGCGAGATCATT
>JBJMOT010000133.1:0-11508 GCA_045803585.1 Gemmatimonadaceae bacterium | reverse complement strand
TTATCGCCGGATCTGAGCTGCGGGACAACGCCGAAACCGCTCGCCGTCTGAGCTGCTGGTTCTGCTCGTTACGCGCGATCCAAACGAGCTTGTCGGTGGCCGCCTTGTCCGACAGGCGGGAATAAATGCCGATCAACGAGCCGCGGAGCTCGGGATCTGAGGTAGGGTCGTAGAGCGCGACGAGCGAAGGCGTCGTCGCGCCGGCACGGGCGAGGTAATCGAGCGCCCGGCGACGGGCCTGGGCGGTGCCCTTATCATCGCGTACGACGCCCATTAGCCATTGAACGTTCTCGCTGCCGCCGAGATCGGCTACCGAGTTGAGCACCGCATCTCGCGACCGATCGCCAGTGAGCCGCGGGTAAAGCGACCGCAGAAGATTGGCGTCCTGTCCCGTGACATAGTTCCGACCCAATCCACGAATCGCCACCGCGAGAATTTCGTCGGGGAGATCTGTTCGCTGCACGGTCGTACGCAGGAACTGCCTGGCTCGTGGATCGCCGGACGACGAAAGGACGCGCATGCTCTCGCGCGCGATCCACGACGTCGTATTTGCACTGGCGAGCTGGACGAGAGGCGGAATGCCTGCACCATGATCGAGGCGCGCAAGAGCAGACAGCGCGGTGGATCGCACCGCCTGGACATCGTTCTCATTGGTAGCGATCTGAACGAGCGACTGGGCTACCTTGTCCAGTTGTCGGGCATCGCTTCGGACGAGACCTGACAGCGCCGCACGCCTCGTCTCCAACGGGCGCGTCTGATCGCGTCCGATGTCGAGCAGGCGCGGCGTGACGTCCACGCTATCACCGAGGAGGGCCGCGAAAATCGCGTCACGGCCAACACGTCCGTCGGCTCGCGCGGCGACACCTATCAGATATTCGGCCGCCTCAGCGGGCGTTACAGTTCCAAGATTGCTCACGCCTGCATCGGCTGGGTCAGCTGTGCCTACATACGTGCGAAGGGCGACAACGTTGCGGTCGGCGAGGTCGAGAACGATTCGGACTGGGCCCGGCTGGCACTGCTCGGATGCCGATGACGAGAATGAGCCGTAGAAATTGCCGGGGCCGGTCGAGATGTACGTGCGGCCGTCGCCACAGACTCCGGGCTTCGCCTTGTAAGAGAACTGCACGGCCTTATCACCCGCCGAGCTGATTCGATTGGCGAGAGATTGCCCGCGCGCCTGGGAAGACGGTGCGAAAAGCGACAGCGCAGCGAGCGCAGCAACATGGCAGATGCGGCTGGTCATTTGTCGATGATCTCCAGTAGAAGCTTCTTGGTTCTCGGGTCGTTCTTTCTCGAGAGAGCTGAAATCGCGTAACGTCTCATGTCCGGGTCGGTTCCGGAGCGCGCGATGTCGAGAAGCTTATCGGTTGCCTCCGGCTCGTTTCGCTCGGCGTAGAGCCGAATGAGCTGCTCGCGCAACGGACGGTCGGCGGCAGTGTCATACATCTTGGCGAGATCTGCTACCGGTACGACCGTCGAGCGGCCGGCATAGCGCAGGGCCATCGCTCGAACGTCGGATTGCTCGTTCTGGTTGCGCACAACGGACAGCAGCCACTGATCGTTGTCTGCTCCTCCAGCGCGGGCGACCGTCTGAATCGCTGCCGCCTTCAGGCGAGGTGTGTCGAGTCGCGGATAGATCGACCGGATGTAGGCGCCGTTATCAGTGCTGTGCTCCCGATCGATGCTGGTGAGCGCAGTGACGCGGAGGTTTTCGCCGAGATCCGGGCGCTCAATGATGTTGTGAAGGCTCTGTCGCGCGCGCGGGTTGTCGCTTCTGCCGAGCGCCGAGATCGCCGCACGCTGGAGCTCCTCGTTGCCGGGGGTGCGCGCCATCTCTTCGATGGTGGCAATCGCCTGGTCACCTGGCATCGCCGCGAGGAAACGCAGCGCTTCGGCGCGGACTCTGATGTCCGGATCATTGCGAGCAGCGCCGATCACGAGGTCGCGAGCTTCGTCGTCGGTGCGGCGACCGAGGATATAGATCGCGGCACGGCGGAGCGTCGCAGAACAGTCATCGCGACGTGCGAGGAGACGGCGGAGGATCGGAGTCGTGGACTCGGGGTCGGTTTGACCGAGCGAGTTGAGTGCTTCGACCCGTACCGCCAGATCCTCGCGATCGCAGGCAGTGCCGGCCTGTGTTGCGGCGTCGCTGACTGCCTTCCGCGCATTCGGATCACCCTGAGCTGCCAGCGCGGCGCGAATTCGAGTGGCAAGTACGGGAGCGTCAGACGTAAGAGATACGGTACGGTAGGCGCGGCCGCTGTCCTGAAGTGAGGCGAGCGCGTCCTTCAGATCGCTGCTGCCACCAATCCGATAGAGCGCAAAGGCGCGCCAGTACCGCGAGTCAGCCGCATAAACGGAGTTCGGAAATTTCTGACCGATATCACCGAAGAGCTGGGCGGCCCTCCGATACTCACCCCGATTGAGCGCCTGGCGGGCGAGTTTGTAGAGTGAGTCCGCAGGATCCGCCTGATTCCAACTTTGTGGAGGCTCACTGCTAATGCCGAAAAACTGGCGTTCGAACGGCGACCGTCCCTGCACACGCTCGATGGCGCCCAGTGCATCGGCAGCTGCAATTCTGGCCTGAGGGAAGCTGGAGATGACGTCGTAGGGCATGGGCGTCACTGGCACCATCGGCGACATAGGCACCATCGGTGACACAGGTATCATCGGCGACACCGGGATCATCGGCGCGAAGTGCGTAGGGCCGAGCGGCTCCATCGGTTCCATCGGCGCCATTGGTTCGATTGGGTCGATCCAGATTGGCGCGATGTCGGCGAAAGGCGGTGTCGGAGGAATGGCAAAGTCAAAGTCGAAATCCATCGGTCCCACGTCCCACGCGAGATCAGCAGGCTCCATGTCAAAGTCGAGCATCGGGATGGCAGGTGGAGTCACAGCGAAATCCAGATTCATGTCCTCAATCGCGTGCAGGCGATCCGACAAGTCGAACAGATCGTCTGAGTCCCAGACTCCTGGAGTGGCTGGCGTGACCCTCGCTCTTGGTGCGCGACGAGGTTGAGCCGGCTTCACTTCCGCAGAAGGCGGAGCCGGTGTCGGCGCGGGAGTTGGGTTCTGAGCTGCGCTCGAGAGAGCCGTTATCGAAAGAGCGGCGCCGATAAAAGTTGCTCTGATCATCCTTCCCTCATTCAGAGGATTGAGTGATTGCCACGGCTGAATTGAGACGGGAGAGAACGTCTCCCTGTTCAACTGCCTGGTGAATTAGATCCAGATCGCCCTTGTTTCGTTCGCTGCGCAGTCTGGCGATCTGAACGAGGACCAGCTCGAGGTCCTCGAGAAGCGAGCGGAGTTTGGGATCATTGGACGCCGCCGGCGAATCGATCAGCAAGCGAGTGGTGACGAGAAGATCGGTCGCCTTATTGGAGAAAGTCGCGTCGGCTTTTTCGTTGGCGTCTTTCGACGGAAGCGAGATAAGGAGAGCCGCGGCCTGGCCGAGGTACCGGCTGGTTTGATAGCGATACGCGTCGGCGACCGCGGAGGTGTCCGTGGTCACGACCTTGTCGCTCGATGCGACCGTTGCCGGTGAAGGCGGAGGGGTGCCCGCAGATTTCGCCGGGACATACCGACCGATCCCGATACCGATCAGAAGAGTGGCGGCAGCGGCGAGCCAGGGTACGCTGCGGCTGAATCCGCGCGGTGCCCGCGAAACGGGCGCGTCGAAGTGAGCGCTCTCGATCGCTCGCCACATTTCCTCAAGCGGCGGCTCCACTGGAATCTTGAAATCTCGCGGGAGATTTCGAATGACATCGTCGAATCGGTTGTCGTCCATCTTCCTACTCCTTGAATGCAGCGAGGGCTTGCCGCAGCTGCGCTCTTGCCGCGGAGAGCCGGCTCTTGCACGTCCCCTCGGGGACGCCAAGCGTCTCGGCGATTTCCGCGTGCGTGTAACCTTCTATGTCGTGCATCACCAGCGTCGTTCGATAAACCTCGGATAGATCTTCAATCGCCCGGGAGATGCACTCCTTGAGATCCGGCTCCGCTTCGGGAGTAGTTATCTCCATGGAGTTTGCCTCGTCGAGCGTCACTTCGCGTGCAATTCGTACCTCGCTGCGTCTCGCATTCGAAATAACGGTGACCGTGATCCGATGCAGCCAGGTCGCGAACGCCGCGTCGCCGCGAAACTGAGCCAGCCGCGAAAACGCCCGGATGAACGTGTCCTGTGTGAACTCCCGCGCTTTTTCCGCGTCGCCGCTTAACCGATAAGCGAGCGAGTAAACGCGGGGCGCGTACGTGTCATACAGCGCACGCCCGGCCAACCGATCCCCTGCGATGACCAGGGCGATGAGTTGTCTCTCGTTCACGCGGAGATACTATCCGCCGAGCTTGGTCGCGACCATTGGCTGTAAACTTTGACACGGACACGGCGGGAACCGTTCGGTCGCTGTTAACTGCCGGTCAGCGGACCCCGCGGCGATCTTTGAGGCCTGCCTCTAATCCGATTCTTAGATCGTAGGGCACGACTGGCACTGGAAAATCCGCGCTGCGGTTCCAGCCGAGTGAGAAGGCGCGGACGCGGATCATTACTTCCTGCGCCTCGGCGGGATCCCCGAAAGGAGTTTTACGCCAGCGGTAGGTGTCGCGAAGGATCTGAGATGTCACCCGCAGACTCGCCATCGACGCATGTGATGTGAGACTGACGAGTGCGCCGCCGCCCTCCCGCGCGGCGCGAGAGAGACGCACCGTCTCGGTGCCTTCGGGCTCGATGCCGGCGATCACTACGAGTGCAAATCCTCCGCAGCGGAGGAGCTCTTCGGCTGCGCGCAGTCCATGCTTCCGACTGCGCGGACGCACGAGGATCGGGCCTTCTTCCCAGAACGGACTGGCGATGGTGCCGAGCCCATCGATCCACGCCGCTCTCTCACTTTGCGCGACGGTGGTGTTGCAGGCCGCGCGAAGCACCGCGGTCGATCCGCCCTGCGGCATCCAGACGGTGAGTCTGGCGCGGGGGAGACCATGCCCGGGGAGAATTGCATCCAGCGCTTCGATTCCCGTCGCCACCGGCTCCGCAGTCCGGTGAGTGACCGGCGTCGCATCTGGAAATCGATGCTCGATGAGTGCGCGAATGGCGGCGTTGCGATCGGACATGACTCTCAGACTATCCCGAACAGAAGCCGAAAGCAAGAACGGGAAAAAACTACTCGCGGCGGAAGTATTTCAGATCCGCCGCGAGTATCTGTCCGATTTCAGTTCAAGCTCGGAGCGCCTCGCTAACCTATCTCTTGCCCACAGGGGACGTACGAAGTCCCTTCTTCCGGGATGATGGGCTGACACGTGTTGAAATCGAAGGCCTCCACGGTGCCGGTGGCAGGTTGACCATTGATCGTGCCGTTAAACGAAATGAATGCGCAAAGCTCGCCTGTCGCGGTGCACGACGGATTTGCAATGAATGCCGTCACTTCGTTGATCACCACCACGCAACCATTCGCGAAAACCAGGCTACCCTTACCGGACAACTTCTGATCGGTGCGCTGGAACCGAGCATTCGCACTGGCACTCGTCCCTAACGCAAGCTGGCTTTTATCGATTCGCAGCCACGCAGTTCCCTCGAACGCCAACGATGGATCGTCGAGCTGCGCAGCTGCGACCGCGGCTTCGATGTTCTTGCCGTTGCTGAAATACGCGCCTTCGAACGCGCCCGAGGCAAAGGTGCACGATGTCGAGAGGGTAGCCGCGAAACTCGTGGTCGACGTACTACTGACGTTGACCTCGATCGCCGTTCTGGTTGGCGGAGGCGGAAGGTTCCCCTGAAGAGCCGGCGTCGGAGCTCCGGGGCGCAGTGCAGCGTGTGGATCTGGTGAGGTAGCGTCCGCACACGCGAGGACGAACGCCAGCACCCCGAGGAGGGGGACAGGATGGAGCGCCAACCGTTTCATAGCTGAATACCGATTAGAGGTGATCACCAAATGCTCGCAGCTCAGCAGTAACCTGAGCCTGCACCAACTTACGCGTTCCCGGCAAAGGCGCTACCGCCGAAAAATCCAGTGGCCGTGGCGGACCTAAAGTCGGCTTAACCCTCGTTGGGCGTCAGCAACTCTGATTCTGGCTGCCGAGTCCCCTCTGCCCCAAGCCCGCACAACCAGGTCGAAGGACCGGCGGGCGTCGCTCTTGTGCCCCAAAGCTGATGCGATCTTGCCACGTTCGAGCGCCAACATCACCTCTGTCGGTGTCACCGAAGAGAACAACCGCTGGCGAGCAATCTTATCCGCCTCCTCGAATCGTCGCGCACCGGCGAGCAGCCGAACGGTCGTCAAGCGATCGAGGTCGCATCGCAGACACGATGTATCCGAGAGCGCGGCGAATGCTGTCACCGCTGCCGCTGTATCACCTCGGGCAAGACTCAGATAGGCGCGCGCTGTCGCGGCGTTGTATCGCGCAGAGACAATGTTGGCGGGCTTTGCGGCTGTGAGCGCGGTATCATAGACGAGAATCAGGCGCGCTATCGAGGCCGAATCGTGGCGGGCAGCCCACCATGGTAGTGCCGTATGCACTTCGGCGTTTCGGGCAGCCAGCCAACGCGCGAATACTGCTCTAGCCGTATCCGGCTCAACCACACCGAGGAGCGCGAGCGGCGAGAATAGTCGCGAAGGGCTAGTTCCAAGACCCAGGTATGATTCGCTGAACCTGCCACGATAGGCGAGTTGAAGTGGCAGGACAATCTCAAGCCAACTACGGTGAGGTTTGACATCGGCCGCGTCGGTCGGGCGTCCGGCCATGGTGCGCAAGAGTCGTAAGGCGGTTTCAGAAGAATCCGTCCAACGGCGCCCAATCATCCACCCATCGAAGAGCACATCTGCCGGCGCGGAGGAGAGCAATCGCTCACCTTCATCTTTCCGCGCGGGGTCGCTAAGCGCCTCCAGCAGTCTCACCCCTGCGACATGCTGACCCGACGGATCGTGCGAGAGATACTGGCGGGCCGCCGCCCGTCCTTCGCTCGCGCCACCCAGGCTGTAGCCAAGCTCTACGAGGTGGATATACGCCGGCGCGAACGCAGAGTCGAGCGCCACCGATCTTCTGAACGCGTCGCGAACGCTCTCTTCGCTGACGTCGAAGATGCTTCCATATCCATAATGGAAACGCGCTTCGCCAACGGCATACCATACTTCAGGGTCGTCGGGGTATCTGGCTGCCGCAGCATTCACCGTCGAGAAGAGTCGACGCGCTAGCGCCCATTTCAGACTGTTGGGGTCGCCTCCCTGGAGCGCAGAGCTCAGAGAGTCGGCTGTGATCAGCAGGCTATCTCGAGGCGCAAGACTGTGAATTCGGGCGCCGGCACGGAGAGCCAGAGCGCGAGTCGTGGAATCGCTCTCGTTGGTATGCCAGGCCGTGACCTGTCCGGCCCGTCGCAGAGCTAGCGCAAACCCCGTATCGATAGAGATCGCGCGTGAGTATGCAGCAGCGGCGGAATCCCACGACGTATTTCGGTAGAACTGCTCGCCCTGAAGAAATGCCTTGAGGGCAAGCGCAGAGCTGGAACCGATCGATGTCGAGCGAACCGCTGTGATGCGATGTCTCTTCCCGAGCGAACCGAGGACGCTGACGGTGAGCCTGTCAGCTGCTTGTTCGACAGCTGGCCCCAGCGCGTCTTCTTCAAGGAGGACGGAATCGCTAGTTGCATCCAGAAGCCCGTAGTGAAGTCGTACCGAATCGCCGATGGTTGGAACGACATACCCATAGATCACGTACCGCGCCTTGGTAGTGCGCGCCAGTTGCGCGGCGGCCGCGCGGTCCGAGCGTGTTCCCGGTTTCCAGCTCCGCACGATGACAGTCGGCGACACTGTGCGCAGGGGCCCGGCACCGTCCATGTTGCGGGCAAGCAGATCTACTATGCCTTCGTGCCAGAGGGCAACGGCCGATGCGCCAGCATCGAAAGGAGCGATGGCCACCGTGACGGCGTCTTGACTGGCTGCCGGCCGCCGAGTTGTCGCATACACCCCGACGGCAGCTGCCAAAAGTGGAACCAAGACCCCGGCGGCGATTTTGCTCTTAGAGATGCGGCGCAGTCTTCGCACGCTAATGGCGCGGGAAATTCTAGACAGGGCCGGCGCGGCCTCGCCGCACGCCGCGGCGAATTCCGTCGCCGTCTGAAAGCGGTCTGCGGGCTCCTTCTTCAGCGCTTTTTCAATCGCCCTGCACACAGGGGTGGGCACGTCGTCGCGGATGTAGTCCAACCGTGGCGGTGGCTGTGTCAGATTCGCCGCGAGGATTGCCTGCGTAGTCGTGCCCGTGAACGGTGGCTGGCCGGCCAGCATCTCGTGGCTGACTACGGCAAGAGAGTAAATGTCGGCGCGATGATCCACATCCTGACCACCGAGTGATTGCTCGGGCGCCATGTAGCCGACAGTCCCCATCGACATGCCAGTGCGCGTAATGCGCGAATGGGGCGCTTCGCCGGGAAGGCTGAGGGCGGCGGCAATTCCGAAATCCGCGAGTATGGCGTGGCCATCCTGGAGGAGGATGTTCTCGGGTTTTATGTCGCGGTGTATGACTCCCTGTTTGTGCGCGTAAGCGAGCGCGGACGCTACCTCGCAGGTGATAGTGACGGCATCCCGAATAGGTAGCTGCGCCTCTCTTTTCAGTCGTGCCCTCAGCGACTCTCCCGAGATGAAGGGCATCACATAAAACATGAGCCCATCACGGAGCCCGGCGGTGATGATCGGCAGGATGTTTGGATGTTGAAGCCGTGCGGTTACTTCGCTCTCGCGCCTGAAGCGCGCGGCCATCATTTCGCTGGTGAGCTCCGGCGGAAGGATCTTGATCACCACGGTCCTGTTGAGCGCGAGATCCGTGGCCCGAAAGAGGCGGCTCATCCCGCCGCCGTGCAGCTCCTCATCTACGTGGTAGCTTTCGGCAAAGCTCCTTCGCAGATGGTCGAGCAGACCATCGCCACGACCGAAGGTCTGGGGTATATAGGTCTCGGGTGGATCAGTAGCGCGCATCAGCAGCCTATTGGTCGAGTCCGGTCTCGGCGGATAATCAGGTCAAGAAGATACGGCGCTCATTCAGGGCCCGCGACAAGATCCATGACTCCGGGGCCTGATTTATGAATTAGTCCTGTCACCCATCCCCACCACCGTGTCACCAGAATACCGATGAGCCAATTTTTGTTCAATAAATTCTTTTCCGTGAGCGCCCTGATTCTCGCGTCGGCCTCGGCGTCGGTCGCCTGCGCGGCCAGCAAGGACGCTCGCCAATCACCTGCGGGCGATGTTCCGCCCGAAGGCACGCAGGTCGCGCTGGCGTCGCCCGCAACCACCGCGTCGTCGACGCCCTCGGCAGTCGTCGCGTCAACAGGTACGGCCACGGGCCTGGCTGCGTCAAGCACCGCTACCGGCGCAACAAAGGATTCAGCTGCGAAGGATCCGCCGATCACGGTCCCAACGATCAAGGGGCGAACAAAAAAGGACAGCCTGGAGCTGGTGAGTGCGGTGAAAGCCGGGCTCAAGAACAGCGAATGGCCAGTCAAGACGGCACCGCAGCTTCCTCAATCCATCCTCCCTTCGCACCGGATCGTCGCGTTCTACGGCAATCCGCTATCGAAGAAAATGGGAATCCTCGGCGAGTTGCCGCCGGACCAGATGCTGGCGCGCTTCGATAAGGAGATCGCTGCCTGGCAGAAAGCGGATCCCTCGCATCCGGTGCAGCCCGCCCTGCACCTGATTGCCGTGGTAGCCCAGGGATTTCCGGGCAGGGACGGCAAATACCGTCTTCGAATGACCGACAGCCTGATAAATACCGTTTACTCGTGGGCCCAGAAGAAAAACGCCATCCTGTTCCTCGATGTTCAGGTCGGACTCAGCACGGTGCAGGAGGAGCTGCCACGCCTCGTGCCCTTCCTCCAGCGGCCGAATGTCATGCTGGGTATCGACCCGGAATTCTCCATGAAATCAGGCGACAAGCCGGGCACGAAGATCGGTACCATGTCGTCGAGCGACGTGAATTACGCGATCAACCTTTTGTCCGGTTTGGTGAAGCAGTACAACCTTCCGCCCAAGATTCTGATTGTGCACAGGTTCACGCGGAAAATGTTGACCGACGCGAAGGGCATTAAGCTCGATCCGCGGGTGCAGGTCGTGATCAACATGGATGGCTGGGGCCAGCCGTGGCTCAAGTACGACTCGTATCGCGCGTATGTGGAGGCCGAGCCGGTGCAGTTCACCGGGTTCAAGCTTTTCTATCACAACGACACCAAGAAGGGCGATCCATTGCTGACGCCTCCCGAGGTGCTCATGCTCAACCCGAAGCCGCTGTACATCCAGTATCAGTAGCGCACTTCACTCCGCCCTGCGAACAACCGTATTATTTGACTGCAACTGAACGGGTGAGAGCACTGGGCAACTAAACGCTCACGCAGCAGTTCAGTACGTCGGGACGTCTCTCAGTGACATAAATCGCAACTGCCTGCGCTGGAGCAGCAATGACGACGAGGCGGGACTTTCTCTCTGGACTGGCTGTTGCCGGTCTGGCGGCGCAGCCGATGTTTAGGGAACACGCGGTCCGGTCGCTGTTTCGGGCGAGCGCGATTGCGGGCGACCGGCCCGCCGCCTCCGTCGCTGACGACGAATCATACTGGGCCGAGATCCAACGCGCGTTCGACGCCGATCGCACCATGATCAATCTCAACAACGGCGGCTGCAGCCCGACGCCGAGCCATGTGCTCGAGGCGATGATCAGGGATTTGCGGTTTTCGAACGAGCTGCCGGTCGAGCACATGTGGCGGGTCCTGGAGCCACGCGTGGAGAGCGTACGACGGGATCTGGCCAACGAGTTTGGGTGCGACCCGGAAGAGATGGCGATCACACGCAACGCTTCTGAGGCGAACGAGATCATGATAATGGGGCTCGATCTCAAGGCCGGTGACGAAGTCGTCGTCACCAATCAGAACTATCCACGCATGCTAACGGCCTGGGATCAGCGCGCCCGGCGCGAAGGAATCGTCGTCAAACAAGTCTCCTTCAAGGTTCCACCGCAGTCGGATCAATATCTGGTCGATCAGTTCAAGGCAGCGATCACTCCGCGAACGAAGGTGATCGAGGTCACGCACATCACGAACCTCACTGGTCAGATCATGCCGGTGCGGCAAATCGTCGACCTGGCGCGCCCGTTAGGGATCGAGGTGTTCGTGGATGGGGCGCACGCGTTCGCCCATTTCCCGTTCACGAGAGATGATCTGAAGTGCGATTACTACGGGACCAGCCTTCACAAATGGTTGCTGGCACCTGTAGGCACCGGCTTTCTCTACGTGCGGAAGGACAAGCAGAAAAAGCTGTGGCCGTTGATGGCAGCGGGTAAGTCGCAGGAGAATGACATCAGGAAATACGAGGAGATCGGGACGCATCCGGCGGCCAATCACAATGCAATTTCAGCGGCGCTGGCATTCCACCGCGGAATTGGAGTGGAGCGAAAGGCGGCGCGGCTACGGTATCTGAGAGACCGGTGGGCGAAGCGGCTGATCAAGGAAAGTTCGCGGGTAAAGGTTCTCACTCCGCTCGA
>JBJMOT010000132.1:0-44748 GCA_045803585.1 Gemmatimonadaceae bacterium | reverse complement strand
CGCTGGCCGGTCACTCGCCAGTCTCCCGGCGGTCCCAGCACGCGCAGGCGTAGCGGAATCTCGTGAGAGCTGTCTGTTGGCCACAAAATCGGTGATCGGTAGTCATATGGCCCCCACTCGTTGATGACTATTGCCGAGCGCGGGCGACGTTCTGTCGCCGTGTCGGTGCGAAGTGGCATCCATCCGCCTCGAAGTGGTTGCGGCTTGAGCCTGGCGAATTCCGGCGGCAGAGGCAAAGAGCGCGGCAGCACCGGCGCACGCGGCGAGGCGCTGTCGATCACGTTGCGGATGAAAGTGTAGCGGGTCGAGTCGTGCATGACCGCGGCTGAATCCACCGCCAGGAACTGGTTCTTCGCCACGGTCAGCGCGTTCGTCGCCGAAGCGCGGACGCCGACGCGATTGCGCACGAAGAGATTGTCGTTCACCTCGTAGGTTCTGCTGCGCGTGTCGCGATGCTTCGGATATCCCCAGTCTGATTGGGCGATCGAATCGGCCCACAGCGTCAGAGCAGTTCCGTCGCCCGAAAAGATATTCGAGGCAATCAGGTTGTTCTGACCGTGCTCGATTGCTATTCCGGTGTGATTACCGACGAAGCGGTTGCCGACGATTTTCGAGTCGAAGCTGTAGCCACCCCAGAGACCGTACTCATTGCCTTCGATGTAATTGGCGATGAAGGTATTGCGACTGAAAGTCGCTTCGATCCCATTCGCGATGGCGAAGCTGAAATCATTGCCGTAGAACAAATTGTCGCTGGCGCCGCCGTTGCCGGAATCCATCGTGCTCTGTCCGGCCCAGAGAAAAACGCCATCTCCGCCATGGGTCATTGAATTGTACGCGACGATATTGTTGCGGCTCTGCTCGTACATCAGGAGATCCGCCGCATCCTGGCCGCGCCGGTAGAAGCGGTCACTGAATCCGCGCACGTTGTAGTCGAGGCGATTGTGCATGACCGTGTCAGTGCTCGACCGATATAGTCCGATCCCGACGCCGGAATTGAAGGAGAAGTTGTTGTTCCAGATGCGCAGACCTTTCGTTCGTACCAGCATCAGTCCGTTCATGCCCTGAGTCACGGTATTGTCGCGAATCTCGCCGCCATCCACGTCGCTCAGGTAGGCGCCGGCTCCGTAGCGCAGCCACTCATCGTCTTCGTTGTGATGAAACGACAGCCAGTCGACCAGGCTCTCATGCTCGACCACGCTCAGGAGCATCGGCTTCCAGTTATAACTGAGATCGTTGCCGATCAGAGAAAGATTCCTGGTTCCGCGCGCGAGGATCCCGATCCGGTAGCCGCGGATCCGGGCGCCAATGATGCGGACGTTGCGGCCGCTGTCGACGCGAATCGCGATGCCGCGGGCGACATCGGGATTCAGCCGGGGATCACCACCTTCTATAGTCGCTCCGGTGAAATCGACCGTGATGTTGTCACCGCGAACTACAATCACCGCCGAATCGGCCCCGCGGATCGGCGCGAGTCTGTAGGTGCGCGGTATGACTCGCGCCGATTGGGTTATGACGACGCCCGGACGCAGCTCGATGGTTGGCGGCGGCACTGGCAGCGGTCGTGGTTGCTGCGCGCTCGCTGTACGCGCGAGAAATGCGAGCGCGAGCAGCGCGGAAGTCGGCGACAGAAGAAGGCGTCGGAACACGGGCCACAAAAGTATCACGACCGGCGACTTCCGGCTGTTCCGAGCGCAATCGTCGTTCGTCCTCATGGTAGATCGACGCAGTCAAACTGTGCGTCATCCGTCATTACCCTGAGGGTGCTAGCGTGAAGAAATATTGCAATTTTTGCGGCGAGCCGATGCTGCCGGAAGCCAAGGAATGCAAGCAGTGCGGCTGGGACGTATCGCAGGATGCCGCGCCCACCATCGATCCCGGCGATCGTAGAGCCCGTATTGGCGTAACGGCGGCCCTGGTCGTCGCCTACGGCGTGATGTGGACGATGGCGCAGTCGGCACCAGCAGAAGAAGTGTCGGCGCCGCGGCCGCCGGCAGCGGCCGTAGCCGACCAGGTCGAGGAACCGATCGCTCAGCCCGCGGTGGCACTAGGTACGATGCCCGCAGTTGTGGCGTCAACTCCCGCCGCTGGCGCCGCTCCGTCGGCGCTCATCACCATCAAGGTCGCTAATACGAAGAGCTCCACCGTGCCGGCGCGCGACGCACTGCAGTACGCGTTCGACCTGCCTGAGACCGATCAGAAATGCAAGCTCGTCGGATCCACAAAAGGCATTGGCGGGTTCGGTCGGAACATCGAGATCTTCCTGCTCACCGACGATGAATACGTTTTCTGGCACGCCAACCCGGTCGCCATCGCCCAGTCTTCCTGGGAGACCTACAGGGGTTCCGAGAACACCCTCAGCTACGATTTGAAATCTGCCGGCACGTACCACTTCATCGTTTCCAACGAGATGTCGAGCACGCCGTCAGTCATCGCGGTAAAAGCGCAAGTGAAATGCGCGCGCTGATTTCGTGCGCCGATACGACACAACGCAAGAGTTGATCGCTTAGGACCGGGTTCGATGTGCTGCCAAATCGTCAGCCATCCGATTTTTGTTGCTCGCTTTCACTGGCATTCCTAGCTTGGACGCCGTGGTCAGTCATTACACTCTCACCAAGAAAACTTTTCTCGCCGGCGCGCAGTGTCTGAAGCGCATGTGGTGGGAGATGTACGATCCATCTGCGCCTGAAACGCGTCCGACTGCCACGTCGCGTTTCAGGATCGAAGAGGGTGCCAGGGTCGGCGTCAGCGCGCGCACCTACGTTCCGGGTGGACGACTGATCAAGCGCGGTGGGCGCAGCCTGAACGCAATCCTTGCCGACACCAAAGAGGCGATTGCGGACCGCTCCGTTCCAGCGATCTATGAAGCCGCGGTGCTCGCCAACAGCACACTGGTCTTTCCAGACATCCTCGAGCGGGAGGGCGACGGATTCGTACTCATCGAGGTAAAGTCAAAAACTTCAGTCAGCGAGCTGAAGCACATCCCCGACGTTGCCATCCAGGCCCACGTGCTGAGGGCGGCCGGTATTCCGATTGTGCGCTGCGAAGTCATGCACCTCAATCGGGAGTGCGTGTATCCGGACCTGTCCAATCTCTTTACGCGGGTCGATGTCACGGAGCTCGTCGAAGCTCGTTTGGCGACGATCGCCGAGGAGATGCGGGTGGAGATGATTACCGCGCGCCTGCCGATTGCGCCCAATACTCCAACCGGATCACACTGCCGGCGTCCCGATCCATGTCCGTTCATCGACCGCTGCTGGCCGGCGGCGCCGAGCGATCACATCGGCACCCTGTACAGGATCACCGAGAAGATGCTGAGCGAGTTCGAGGCGTCGGGCTGGGAAAGCATCCGCGATTTGCCGGATGATGTGAAGTTGAGCGCGATCGCCGCGCGTCAGCGCAGGGCATTGCGTGAGGGGCACACCATTGTTGAGCGCGACGCTCTGTTGGAGGCAATGAAGTCCCTCGCATACCCGATCGCCCACATCGATTTCGAAACAGTGCAGCCGGCGATTCCGATCTGGGATGGCTGCCGGCCTTACGATCAGGTGCCGGTGCAACTGAGCTGCCACCTGGTCCGGGCGGACCACAGCGAGTCCCACAGCCAATTCCTGTTCGACGGGAACGGCGACCCACGCCCGTCCATCGCCGATGCGATCCTCGAATTCTGCGGGCCGGCCGCTACGGTTACGGCGTATAACGCCCAGTTCGAGAGGGGCTGCATCGAGCTCGTTGCCGCGGCGTGTCCGGACAAGGCCGCCTTGCTGAAGGGAATTGCCGACAACCTCGTCGATCTTCAGCCGATGGTGCGCGAGAACGTCTACGACGAGAAGTTCGGTGGCAGCTTCAGCATCAAGAAAGTCCTCCCCGCGCTTGTCCCTGGCCTTGGCTACGGAGACCTGCGCATTGGCGAAGCCGAGACCGCCAGTGTGCAGCTCGCCCGGGTTATACTTGGCGGCTCGGCGATCCATCCTGAGGAGAGGGAGGAGCTGCGCCAGGCACTGCTCGAGTATTGCAAGCGGGATACTGCCGCCATGGTCGCGCTTTCTCAACGGTTGGCGGAGCTGGCTAGCTGAGTCCTCGATCCTAGCTCGGTTCAACAACTGCTACTACAAGCCACCCGCTACCCGCTACACGCTGAACGCCGTCAGCTGCAGGCAGTTGTACTTGTAACTACCCTTCAACGAAGCCTATTCGTTGGGGTCCCGCTCGAACCGCGCATCCCGCTTCGACCACGAGTGCACCTGGCGGCAGGCGGGGCACTGGATGGGGTCCATCTCCTCGATAGGGGACGCGTCGAACGTTTGCGGATCCATTGAGTAACCCGTGTAGATCATTTTGCCGGTCGTTGGGCACTTAATCAGAATCCGGTTCACACTTACCTCATCCGGCTCGAGACGTCGAATGCGTAGCTGCAAGGAGAGTTCCCCGCAGCGCTACAGTGCCCAAACGCTGGTGAATGCCGGTGCGATTGGGTATGTCGATTCCTTATCAGCCAATGTCGTTTTTCTATCACTGAACGGCCTCGGGCCCTCGAGGAAAAACCCTGGCAGACAGCTCGTGGTTAATAGCACGTTTCCTTTATGAGGGGTGCTTCGTGTGATAGGTACTGCCGCACAGCGGCACACCAATCCAAGGAGCCCCTCTATATGAAATTCGGTAGATCAATGCTCGCCGCCGCGCTCATCGTGGCGTCCGGAGCAGTTGCCTGCAGTGCCGACCTGGTCGGCCCGCCGACCCTCGACGACGCGCAGATCGATGCTGACATCGCCGCGACTTCCGGGGATGCCGTCGCATCGCAGATCACGAGCTTCGGCGATAACGTCACCGCAGCCGGCTCGTTTTCGATGGTGGCGCCCAGATACAGCGTGAGCGTCGGTGGAACTGGCGCCCGGCTGAACGGGATCTCGCCAACCTGCACCTATGCCTCGGGGCGCTACAGCTGCGCGGCGACGACGGAGCAGGGCCTGAGCGTCAGCAGATCCTTCGCGTTCTATAACGCTCAGGGTCAAACCGTTCAGACCTGGGACCCGACGGTCGTGGAGTCAGTGAACTTCCAGGCACAGGTCGACGGAGACTTCACCAAGGATTTCGTCTGGAATCTGAGCATTCATCGGACGGCCAACCTCACCGTTGCCGGCCTGATAAGTCATGCGCCGCAGCGCACCTGGAATGGGACCGGAACGGGCAATGACGCGATCTCGCACGTTGGCCTCGAGGGAGTGAGAAGCCTCTCCGGAACGTCCAGCGTCGCAGTTTCCAACGTCGTGATGCCCGGCAAGGATGCCGCGAGCCAGATTCCGCTCAGCGGAAGCATTGCGATTGACGTGGATTACACCGCGTCGATGCAGGGTGCCACCGGTACGGTCTCCAAAGAGGTTACCCGCCACGTCGCCGTTACGTTCGATGGTACCAACGCGCCGGCGCTGCAGCTCGGATCGCTGCACTGCGTGCTCCACCTTGATACCCACTCGGTCGACAGCTGCCAATAGGCTGTTGATTTAGTTTAAGGAAACGCCGCGGGGTTAACCCGCGGCGTTTTTGTTATCCGTATCCGTGGCGGATTCAGGTGTACGACAACAGCTACGACCAAGGCAAGCTACCCGCTACCGCCCAACGCCGAACGCCATGCGCTGCAGGCGACGGGACAGACTGTGGCCGGTGCCTGGGCCACGACCAAACCGCCTCCCGGCACAACACAATCGCCCATTTGACCCACTCCGCGGGCGTTCAGCGGGTAGCGGGTAGCCGGGAGCCGCAGGCTTTTTCGCGATCTTAACCCGGGCACAAAAAAGAACGGAGCGTCTTTCGACGCTCCGTTCTTTCAGGCTGGTGTCAGCCCTGATCAGGTGCAGGTGATCACACCACCGGTCATCGCGCAGGTCTTTGCAGACTGCGTGTGGGTCGCCGTAGCGTCCCATGAAGGCGGCGGACCAGCGGTCGCGGTGACCGTGACCGTCACGTTCTGCGAAGGCGTAAAGCCCTGGAGGGGGCCCGTCATCGTGGCCGTACCAGAGAAGTAAGCACCACCGTTGTCGGCAGCGTACTGCTCTTCGTAGGTCGCCATGTTGCGAAGGTCAGACTTCATCGCAGCGACGTACGCCTTGTCCTTCGTGTTCGCGAACTTCGGAATCGCAATCGCGGCAAGAATGCCGATGATGACGACTACGATCAGAAGCTCAATAAGGGTAAAACCCTTTTTGTTGCTCATTTAAGTCTCTCCTGAAACGTTTTTTGATCGCCGCCGGCTATTCAAGCCTTTAGCATGACAAGAAGACGCGGCACCCACTTTCCAGCAACCCTATGGTAAGGCAACCGCCAATCCAAACCCATCGGTAGTGCACATAACTCTTTACAACACAACGAGTTAGTGTACAGCGACGCGGCCAAAAAAGGCCTTCTTTTCGTTGCAATTTGCAAGACCGTTTGCAAGCTGCAATGACTTTAGCGCCCTGTTTTCAACGATGCTAAGTTGCAGCCTCCAATCCCCTTTCTCCGGCCCCCGCCATTACTGAGTTCACCTATTCCGGTACCGAGCTGGATGCCGTAGCTGAGGCCTCCAACTACTACGATTGGATCGTCGACTCCTTCGCCGGATCGCTCGGTAAAAGAATCGCCGAAGCAGGGGCGGGGATCGGAACGGTTGCCCAACTCGTTCTGGAACGCGCCGCCCCCGAGTCCCTCCTTCTCATCGAGCCGGCAAAGAACAACATCCCCGAGCTGCAACGGAGGTTTTCCCGCGATCCGCGCGTCCGCGTGTTCCAGGGATACCTCGACGAGATAGGCGACAGCTTCCCGGCCGATACCGTCATCGCCGTCAATGTCATGGAGCACGTCGAACGCGACGCTGATTTTCTTCGCGCCGCTCGTCGAACCCTCACCGGTGACGGCTCCTTGTTGCTGCTCGTCCCCGCAGTGCCTGCGATCTACGGCTCGCTCGATCGCGCCTTCGACCATTTTCGTCGCTACACCAGGGCGGGACTGCGAAAACTTCTACTCGATGCGGGCTTCGAGATCGAAAAATTGTATTACGTGAACGGGATTGGTGTGGCTGCCTGGTTTTTTGCCGGACGCGTTTTGCATCGAACTACCCTGGGTCGCGGCCAGGTACGCTTCTACGATCGCTGGGTAATTCCCTGGTTACGCCTCATTGAAACGAAAATTCGCCCGCCAATCGGACAGAGTCTCCTCGTCGTCGCCCGCAAACCCGCGGTGACTACTCGCCCGTCTACCACCCGGGGATGACAGGCGACTCGAGCGCCACATTACCACGATCGGCATCGCTCAGGAATTATCTCTGGCGCGCGGCTGGCGCGCTGCTGCTGCTTCTGGTCGCGGTTCCTTTCTACCGTCTGGCTACCGGACCCGGCTCCGACCGAATTGCCGGCGATGTCGTAGATGCAGCAAACGTCGCTCGCACGCTCCTTCTGCTGGGGACGTTCATCACCCTGACGCTGGGCATCCTCGCCAGCAAGGTTTTCGATCCACAAAGCTTCGAGATCCGCGTCGGCAACGCTGGGGCGCGGCTCGCCTCCATTCCGCTCCCTGCCTACGCCGCATCGCTGGCGCTCCTTTCCGCGCTCCTTTGCCTGGCTTTCAGTGAGCTGGTCCTTCAGGGCAAGCCCAACCTCATCGACGCGATGGTCCAGCTCACCCAGGCGCGATACGTCGCGGCGGGGAAACTCGCGGGACCAGCAGACGCTTTTGCAGAGTTCTGGCATCTTCCGAACTCCATCGCCACTCCCAACGGTTGGGTGTCACAATATCCGCCTGGCCACGTCGTGCTGCTCGCGGCTGGGATGGCAATCGGATCACCGGCCATTGTCGGGCCGATCCTCGCCGGGATCACCGTCTTTTTCACCACGCTCGCCGCCGAGCGATTCTTCCCGGACGACCCAGCAGTCGCCCGGCTTGGCTCGCTGATGCTCGCGCTCAGTCCGTTCCTGCTCGGGCTCGCGGGCGCGTTCATGAATCACGTTGCGGCCGCCGCTTTTATCTCGATCGCGATTTACTGCGCCGTCAGGAGTGCGGAGGGTAAAGGCTTTCTTTGGGCGATTCTTACCGGCGCCGCGGTTGGTGTTGTGTTCAGCATTAGACCACTCACCGCGATCGTTGCCGCTCTCGTTGTGGCGACGATCTGGATCTCCTGGTCCGCAGATCTACGTGCCTTGTCGCGAGGTCTCGCAACGAGAGTACTCGGTGCCGTCATCGGCATCGCGCCACTCATCGCCTTGATTGGCGCCTACAACCGTCATTTCTTCGGAAGCCCACTGCGGTTTGGCTACAGCGCACTCGTCGGCCCACTGGTAAACCCGGGATTCCATCGTGACCCAAGCGGACACATGTACGGTCCGCTTCAAGCGCTGGAGTACACCTCGTCTGACCTGACAACTCTGAGCATGTACCTGTTGGAGAGTCCGATTCCGGCTTGCGCGGTCATCGCGTTGTTTCTCATTCTTTCGCCGCGTCTCTCACGTGGCGCAAAAGTCGTAGCATGCTGGGCGCTGCTGCCAATCGTCGCCAACGCCCTGTACTGGCACCACGGAATCTTCATGGGTCCGCGAATGGTCAACGAGTGGACTCCGGCGTGGGCGCTCCTTACCGCGGTTGCCGCCGTTGGCGTCGTCAGGATGATTCCGTGGCGCGCACAGTACAACGGCTACACGTTGAGAGCGGGCGTCGCCATCGCGTTGCTGTTGGCTTGGATCGCCGGAATTTTTTATCTCGGTCCACAGAGACTGGCGCGTTACGGAGGATCGTTCCTGGCGAGCTCGAGGTTTCAAGTCCCGCGCACTGGGTCGCCTTCGCTGGTGTTCGTGCACGGCGGCTGGTCGACGAGGATCGCTACGCGTCTTACCTCGCACGGCTTGCGCGGCGACTCGCTCGAAGCAGTGATGGCGCTCAATCCGACGTGTGACGTGCAGACCTTTGCTAACTGGTACGCGACACCGGCAAGCGCGCGCACAGGCGCCGCAGCGCCGCTTGCCTTTGATTTTTCAAGCGACGCGCGTCCACAGAGAATGGAGATCGCGCAAGGGGACGAGATCCGGTACTACCAGAATCGACCGTTGTCGCAGGCGTGTCTGGCGCAGATCGCATCGGATACCCTCGGAATCATCGACATCGCGCCACTCTCATGGCAGCACGACCTGCCGGGGCTCGGCACTACCGGGTCAATGATCGTTCGCGACATGGGTCCGGCCGACAACGCCAGACTGATTGCGCGGTATGCCGATCGCGTTCCAATGATGTTGCTGCGTCGGGCGAAGGAGGGACCGCCCGAGCTGTTGCCCTACGATGTCGGCATCAAACTGCTATGGCCGAACGGCTAGCGAACGCTCAGGGGAAAAGATTGTAGCGCAGGATGTGAAAGAACGCCGCCATCCCATCGCGCCAGGTGATCTTTTTTCCTTCCAGATACGTTCTGCCGGAATACGTCACCGGGACTTCGAATATTCTCGCGTTGGCGTGCGAGAGACGCGCGGTGATCTCCGGCTCGAAGCCGAAGCGCTTGGATTTCAGGGTGAGGGACCGGGCAAGATCACCGCGAACGGCTTTGTAACAGCACTCCATATCGGTCATGTTCAGGTTGCTGAACATGTTGCTCAAGGTCGTGAGCAGCCCGTTGCCTACTGAGTGCCAGTAGTAAAGAACGCGGTGCGCACCGCCGAGGAAGCGAGAGCCGAACACTGCATCGGCGCGGCCGGAGATGAGCGGCTCGAAAAGTGTCGGCCAGTCGGCCGGACTGTACTCGAGGTCGGCGTCCTGTACGATGACGATATCGCCGTGACTTGCCCTGATAGCCGCTGCCACCGCCGCGCCCTTGCCCTGGTTCTGCTGCTGGTAGATCGCCTGCTGGATCTTGCCGTCACGCAGCAGCCGCGCCAGCACGTCGCGCGTTCCGTCCGTCGACGCGTCATCGACGCAGATGATCTCCTTGGCGTACGGAGTCGCGCCGACTCGCTCGACTATCTCGGCGACCGTGTCAACTTCGTTGAAGACGGGGATCAGGACGGAAACCAGCATCTCCGTCTTTCTGAGCGGTGTTATTGGAGTGAGCAAAGCTCGCGCGGTTGGACTCGTAAGAGAAAATCGGGACTGTCGATCGCGGACCGAACCCGCGAGGCACGATCTCCATTAAGACAGATTTCACCGTCACCTGGCAACGGGCTTGTTTTGTGGGCAACCGCTATGACTGCAGCGACACCGGAAACACTGCGTCCGCGCGCTAGATTAAGCGTCGTCTGAACCGGCGCTCAACTCGCGCCGCCACCCTGGAGACCCGTCATGCGTCGATCGATCCTGCTCTTCTCGTTGTTTGCTGCGCCGTCACTCGCGGCGCAGACATACGAGGTCACCCATACCTACACCGTGGGCGGCGAAGGCGGGTGGGATTACCTGATTCCGGATGCGCCGAATCACCGGCTCTTTGTCGCCAGACAGAACCGCGTGAGTGTGATCGACATGAACGACGGCCATCTCATCGCCGATATACCGGGCATCAACGGCGCGCATGGCACCGCGCTCGTATCGGATATCGAACGTGGATTCGCGACTTCGGGCAACGACAGCTCGATAATGATGTTCGATGCAAAGAGCTACAAAACGCTGCTGAAGATCCGCGCGGGGGAGGATGCGGACGCAATCGTCTACGACCCCGCATCGAAGCACGTCTTCTCCCTCAACGGCGACGCCAATACATCGACGGTGGTCGATCCACGCCGCGGAACCGTGATCGCCAACATCGCGCTCGGAGGAAAACCGGAGTACGGGCAGTCGTCGCGCGACGGCAAGCTGTATGTGAATCTCGTCGACATGAGCCAGGTGGTGGAGATCGACACCAAGACGAACTCGGTCTCCCGTCGCTGGTCTACCGGTCCCTGCAAGAATCCTGTTTCGATGGCGATCGACATCACACACCAAAGGCTCTTCAGTGGATGCAGGAGCGGAGTGATGGCGATATCGGATTACGCCAAAGGCGCCGTGGTGGCAACAGTCCCGATTGGCCAGGGCGTGGATGGCGCGGGTTGGGATCCAGTTCGTCGCGACGCTTTTGCGTCGAACGCCGACGGCACGCTGACCATCATTCATCAGGATTCGCCCAACAAGTATCACGTCGTGGAAAACGTTCAAACCGGCGAACGTGCGCGCAACATGGGCATCGATCCGAAAACTCATCGCATTTACCTGGCGACCGCGAAGTTCGGTGAGATTCCGGCCGAATCCACCGCCACCAATCCGCGCAGAAGACCACCGATGATTCCGGGCTCATTCTCCATTATCGTGGTCGAGCCCGTTAGTTCACACTAATCCGGACTCGCGTGCTCTTGATCGAGATGGGCTGCGGGTAGATCGAGGGTGAAGATGCTGCCTCCCCCGGGGCGCGGAGAGTAGCGAACGCTGCCGCCTTGCGCCTCGGCGAGCTGCCGTGCGATCGACAAGCCGAGCCCTGCGGCGCCCGCGTCCGCTCGGGAGCCGGTCGGACGATAGAACGCCTCGAAAATCCGATTCTGCTCCGAGGACGGCACTCCCGGTCCGCGATCGGCAACCTGGAATGACAACGAGCCGTTCATCTGAGTGACGCTGATCGTCACCACTCCCTCGCGGGAACACCGAAGGGCGTTGTCGACGAGGTTGGTCATTACCCTCAGCGCCTGGACGAAATCGAAGGTTCCGACCAGGGCCGGCTGCGAGTAGTCGATGATGGTCTCGATGCGTTTCGCGTCCGAAACCCCGGAAAACTGACGGAGCGTCGCACCAAGCAAATCCTCGGCGGTATTTACTTCGGTATTCATGGTGAACGCGCCGCCCTTGAGACGCGAAAGATCGAGCACGTCCGCCACCATCTTTCCGAGGCGGTCGGCCTGACCAACGATGATTTCAGCGCGCGCGGTCGCACCGGATCCGTCAGCGGCGATGTCCTGCGCCAGTGCACGGATCGCGGTCAACGGAGTGCGGAGGTCGTGTGATACCGAGGCCATCAGAATGTCCTTGAGACGGCTGGCCTCGCGCAGCGCCTCGGCGTGCCGCACCTCCTCTGATAACGTCTCGACTTCCGCTGCGTGCTTGCGAGCTCGGTGGGCCTCCGCTCTCGCTCTCGCCAGAAGAGTATTCGCAACGAGCGCCGTCGACAGGAACGCAACGAGCGCGAGTAAATCACTCGGCTCGCCGACCGTCAGAGTGTCAAACGGCGGCTGAAAGAAGTAATTGATCGCAAGAAATCCGAGGAACGCGACCAAAATGCCCAGCCACTGCTCACCACTCGCGGCAGCGCCCAGCACAATGAGGATATAGACGAATGAAGCGTGAGCCTGCTCGATATTCGGTCTCGCGCTCCGCATGACAAGGGAGGAGACGATGAGGATCCCCACCCAGAGAGACCACTCGACGTACCTGATTGTCCTCGCAGTCACAGCCTCAGGATATCACGGCGCCATTATGAAGCGATAGCCGACGCCGGGCTCGGTGATGATAAGGCGCGGATCAGCGGGATTTCGTTCGATCTTGCGGCGCACGTTGGTAACGTGCACGCGAAGATACAGGCGCGCATCTCCGAACGCGCGCTTCCAAACAGCCGTGAACAGCTGCTGGTGGGTAAAGACACGCCCGGGGTCCGAGACCAACACCGTCAGCAACTCCCATTCGATCGGGGTCAGCCGCACCGGGTTGCCGTCACGCGACGCCTGCCGCCGATGGACGTCGATCGACAAGCCGTCAGCGACAATGGTTTCATGCTCGGCGGGGGGAACTCGGGAGCGCCGCACCTGGGCTGCGACGCGCGCGGCAAGCTCCTGGGTCGAGAACGGTTTGGTGATGTAATCGTCCGCACCCGCGTTGAGCAGAGCGACGGTGTCCGACTCGCCGTGCCGAGCGGTGAGCACGATGATCGGCGCGACCGTCATCGACCTGATCCGCTCGCACACCGCCAGCCCATCGAGATCGGGCAGGCCGAGGTCGAGGATGATGAGGTCCGGATGGGATGCGTCGACGGCGTCGACGCCCGCCTTGCCAGTGGAGGCTTCGATGATGGCGGGATGATGATCGCGCAGTGCGGCGCCCACGGCCCGCCTGATGTCGACCTCGTCTTCGATGACGAGCAAGCGGTAATGCGCAGCGGCGGTTCCCGTCATTACCACTCGGTTGGATTGTTCAGCCAGCATTCCATCTCTGTCCGAAGGCGATTGGTGAACTCTAGAAAGGCGGTTGGGCAATCAGCAATTACACAGCGGAAAAGCGCAACCGTTAAGCGAAACCTAGAGTTGGCGGATGAAGACCCGCATTAAGAAAGTGCTAAGATCCCCGTAAGGTCTACGCGGCGATGTGCAAAGACGCTACACTGGTCTGCGAGGGGAGGGTTGGTCCGAGCTCCTACGAGTGCCGTGTTTCATCAGCGACGGGATTCCACTCTTTACCATAGCACCGTGAAGCGGTTGGGAAGTTTGATACTCACGGTGCTCGTAGGACTCGGATTCAACACCTAGGGCGCCACGTATTTGTAGAGTGAGGCTTTCCTCCATAGCGCCCGTTCCGCCGGCGCGAGCTTTGGGACAGGTGTAAGGAACAAATGGCCTTTCCAGTGGTAGTGAGGGCATGAGTCAGCGTTCGGGCGCAATCGCCGCCAAACCTGTTGAGTCCGCACTACGCGAAACCGCAATGCCCAAACTGGAAGAAGATGTGCGCGACGCGTTCGGTCGCGCTAATGATGGCTCTGGAACCCCGGACGAGCTTTTAGCGGCCGTCCGTATGCTCGTGCGCGACCTCAAGGGTGCGGGGCAGCCGCCTGAGATTGTACTCATCACCATCAAGCAACTTTGCGGATTGCCGTTGGCGATCGTCGCAGCGGATACCGACGCCAGCGCCGACGCTTCTCAGACCAAGCAGATTTCCGACATGATGGTGAGAGCCGCGATCGACGAGTACTACATGCGAAGGCGCGCTCCCACTTCGCCGGACTCGCGCGGGACGGGAACGGGAGATCTCACCCCGCCACGTTAGCCGCACATCCGTCGCGGCAGCGCGCAGCCGAAGTTCCAGACAAATCCTGTATAGAGTGCCCGTGCCTGGGGCCCGCGCAGCGGAATTATTCCTCCCCCGTCGAGCGCCAGCCACTCGCGGAGCAGGAACGTGGGGCCAACCAATAGCGCGGCCGTTGCCAGGCTGCCCGCCGGACCTGTTGTGCGTTTGAAGCCGAACACTTCGACGGTCGCGCCCAACGGCCCATCGAGCGGGAATCCGAAGGAGGCGGTCCAAACTCCGGCGGTCCTCGGCACCACAGTCCCGTCCCCTGAGCGACGCGTCGCTCCCAGATTCAGGTCCATTGCCACCTGACCAATCTGGTGACTGGAGATAAGTAGCAGCGAAAAATCAGTCGTTCCAGTGCCGCCCCTGAGTGAGGCCGTAGGAAATTTCACGGCGGGCATCAATGCGAACGCGCCGAGTATCGGGTTGCTGTCCAGGATCCGGTATTTGAGTCCGACGGTGAGATCGCCAGCAGCAAAGGATCCACCGGACAGCGCCTGATCTGATATCAGATTGACGAGAAGATTGAGCTGTGCTCGCCGCGCCAATCCGATCTTGAGATTCGTCGGGGCGACGAAGAGCCGATGTCCACTCGGAAGCTTGTCCCACTCGCCCCCTTCTTCCAGCTCGATCCATCCTCGCGCGACAGTTCCGGCGTGAGTGGCAACTGTTGGACGCTCAGGTTGCACCGCGTGTGGATCCCGTGCTGTCGAATCGGGAGACGCTTGGGCCACGAGCGCGCTTTCGCCGGCGACAGCGGTGAGCGCGAACACGACTGTCAGGCACGTCCGCAGCGTCATGGGGTAAATCATAATACCGATCGTAGACCGTGACTCACTGGAAACCCGCCAGCTCCGGCGACAAGTTTCGAGTCCCGTTCTCTGCGGTGCAACCGCGCCGGCGTTTCCCTTCCGATAATAAGATGAAAGCAACCTATCGTCACCGACTCTATCGTCACGGACTAATGATCCCTTCAGTTTCTGCGGCCGCGCTCGCTGGGGCATGCGCTCCTGCGGTGAGTACTTCCTCGACGCCCGCGCCCGTTGCAGCGGCTGAAGGGAGCAATCCCCTTTTCGTGGAGAGCACACTTCCGTATCACGCTCCGCGATTCGACCTGATTAGAAACGAGGACTATCAGCCTGCCCTCGAAGAAGGGATGCGGCAGGATCTCGCGGAGATGGATGCGATAGCCAAGCAGATGTCGGCGCCGACTTTCGAGAACACCATCGTGGCGATGGAAAAGTCTGGGGCACTCCTCACCCGCGCTGCCAAGGCATTCTTCGGCGTCGTAGGTGCGAACACCAACGACACGCTGCAGAAAGTCCAGGAGATCGTCGCGCCAAAGCTCGCTGCGACCAACGATGCGATCTATCTCAACGATCAGCTCTATCAGCGTGTGAAGAACGTCTACGATCGCCGCAACGACGGCAATCTGACGCCGGAGCAGAAGGCGCTCGTCGAGCGCTACAACCGCGATTTCGTGCGCGCGGGCGCGCAGCTGTCTGAAGCCGACAAAGCGCGGATCCGCATCGTCAATCAGGAGCTGTCCAAACTCTCCACCGATTTCTCGAACAAGCTGCTCGCCGGGACGAAGGCCGGAGCGTTGGTCGTCGACAACGTCGCGCAGCTCGCCGGACTGAGTGATGACGAGATCAAGACTGCAGCTGAAGCGGCGAAGCAGCGGGGGCTCGCTGGAAAGTGGGTGCTTCCGCTTCGCAACACGACACAGCAGCCCGCGCAGGCCGAGCTGACCAATCGCGCTACCCGTCAAAAGCTGTTCGAGCTGTCGACGATGAGAACGTCACGCGGCGACAGCAACGACACGAAGGCGATCATTCGGAGGATGGCGGAGCTGCGGGCGGAGAAGGCGCAGCTGCTCGGCTATCCGACGTGGGCTGCCTACGCACTGGCGACTCAGGGCGCGAAGACTCCAGACAATGCCATCAAGCTGTTGACCGACCTGGCGGCGCCGGCGACGGCGCGGGCGCGCTCGGAAGCGTCTGAGATGCAGAAGCTTATCGACGCGCAGGGGGGAGGATTCAAGCTCCAGCCCTGGGACTGGCAGTACTATGCCGAGCAGGTGAGGAAAGCGAAGTACGATCTCGACGAGTCGCAGATCATGCCGTACTTCGAGCTGAACAACGTCCTGCAGAACGGCGTTTTCTTCGCTGCCAATAAACTGTATGGCCTGACCTTCAAGGAGCGCCACGACATTCCGGTCTACCACCCGGATGTGAGGGTGTTCGAGGTGTTCGACGCGAATGGTCAGCCGCTGGCGCTCTTTTATGCGGACTATTTCAAGCGCGACAACAAGAGCGGGGGCGCATGGATGGATCAGTTCGTCGACCAGTCGCACCTTATCGGCACCAAGCCGGTGGTGTTCAATGTCGCGAATTTCACCAAGCCCGCAGCGGGTCAGCCCGCGCTGCTCACCTACGATGATGTGTCGACGATGTTCCACGAGTTCGGCCACGCCCTGCACGGGATGTTCTCCAACGTGGAGTACCCGACGCTCTCGGGTACCAACGTCCCGCGCGATTTCGTGGAATTTCCGTCGCAGTTCAACGAGCACTGGGCGCTCGAGCCATCGGTGTTTGCGAACTACGCCAAGCATTATCAGACGGGCGCGCCGATGCCGGCCGCGTTGGTCAACAAGATCAAGAATTCGCGCACGTTCAATCAGGGTTTCGAAACCACTGAGCTGCTCGAGGCATCGCTGCTCGATTTCGCCTGGCACACGTTGCCGGCAGGCTCGATTCCATCAGACGTCGATGCGTTCCAGAGCGCTTCGCTCAAGCGCTTTAACGTCGCGCTGCCTGAAGTTCCGCCGCGCTACCTGAGCACATACTTCTCGCACATCTGGGACGGCGGCTACTCGGCGGGCTACTACGCCTACACCTGGAGCGAAGTGCTCGACGACGATGCCTATGCGTGGTTCCGCGAGCACGGCGGACTGACCCGCGAAAACGGGCAGCGATTCCGCGACCTGGTTCTGTCGCGCGGTTCCACATCCGAGGCGGCAGATCTTTACCGTAACTTTCGCGGACGCGATCCGAGCGTCGAGGCGCTGCTCGAGGAGAGGGGGTTGAAGGGGGAGGGGACGGAGAAGTAACTAGCTCCGCAGTCCTGGTCTCGGGCATCTCGAGGCTCGCACCCGGTCAGTTGCATTAGATGCTCTGAGCTTCTCGATGCCAGAAGCTCATCCCGGTCCGCCGAGTCAGAGGCTCGTGTGTCCTGAACATGACACTTCTGCAGTAACAAATGTCTGGTCGCGCACGATATCCTCCTTGACAAAAACTTTACCAGACAGCATTTAAGGGTCGCGTTTCGATTACGGGCTAAACCACCCTCGCCGATTCCGACCTCCAGGAAAAATCGGCGACGTTGGCGTTCCCGCCATCGACCAATGCGATTCGGCACAGTCCCACTTCACCACCCCCGTGGAGGACATCCGTATGGCAGTAGTTCGTCGCTTAACTCTCGCACTCGCGGTCGGCTTGTTATTGCCGGCATTGTCGAGCGCACAGACTCCGGTTCCGCCCACGGGCTCTATCACCGGACGAGTCGTTGAGGCGGGAACCCAGACACCGGTTTCTGACGTCAGCGTCGTCGTCGATGGAACGCGCCGCGGCGCGGTAACCGGCGCTGACGGCACATTCACCATCGGTGGCGTTCCCTCCGGCTCGCAAACAGTGCGTGCCAGACGAATCGGCTTCTCCGCGCCGGTCCAGATCGTCGCCGTCCCGAACGGCGGATCCGTAAGTGTCATCTTCTCTCTCGATCGCCAGGCCGCGGTCCTGCAGGAAGTCGTCACCACCGGCTACGGCACTCAGCGCCGGCTCGCAGTTACCGGCTCTGTCTCGACCATCAACGCTGACGAGTCAAAGGTCGCGGTCCCGACCAACGTCACCAACATGATCGAAGGCCGCGCCGCTGGCGTCCAGGTCACCCAGAACAGCGGTGAGCCGGGTGCAGGTGCGCACATTCTCATTCGCGGCGGAACTTCAATCAGCGCCAGCAACGAGCCGCTCTATGTGATCGATGGCGTCGCTGTCTCTGGCGATCAGACCGAGCCAGGCGGGTTCGGAATCAGCGGTGATCCACCGCTCCCGCGCAATCCGCTCAACATGCTCAATCCGTCGGACATCCAGACGGTGACGATCCTCAAGGATGCCGCCGCCACCGCGATTTACGGTGCGCGCGCCGCCAACGGAGTGGTTCTGATCGAGACCAAGAAGGGGACGGCAAGTGGACCAAGCGTTGAATACAACGTCTCGGCCGGAATGGCGTCGAACCCGACTCGTCTCAATTTCCTCAATGGCTCGCAGTACCGCAGCTTTATTCAGTCCCAGGTCACGGCGGGAGTTCTCCCCGGCACTGCACTCGCCGGCGAGGGATCTGCCAATACGAGTTGGGAAGACGAGTTGATGCACCGTGGATCCACCGTCAATCAGGATCTCGCCTTCTCGGGCGGATCCGCCAACACGCAGTACCGCGCCTCGGTGAACTACTTCGATCAACGAGGCGTTGTTGTAGCTAACGGTCTCCGCCGCATGCAGGCTCGCGTCAACGGAACCCATCAGGCTATTGATGGCAAGCTTCGCCTCGGCCTCAATCTGACTGGCTCCCACGTCAACAACGATTACCTCGCCTTCAACGAAAACAGCGGCTTCGAAGGCGGGGTTTTTGTTAACATGGCGAACTTCAACCCGACTCACCCGGTGACCGTCACCGACGCGACCACGGGAAACACGAGCTACTACGAGATCGCCCCGGGCGCGCAGTCGGTCCGTAACCCGGTCGCCCTGGCCAATCAGATCCTCGACAAGGGCGCATCGGATCGGACGCTCGGCAACATTTCAGGCGACTACGATATCTTCGATGCGTTGACAGCCCGCGTGAACATCGGCGTCGACCGCACCGAAGGCGAGCGCAGCTTCTACGCGCCGCGCATCAGCGCGTTCGGAGCAGGATTCAACGGCGTCGCCCAACGCGCGAGCCGTGACAATACGACCAAGCAGCTGTCGACTCTGCTCACCTTCCACCCCACGCTTACCAACGCCAAAGAGGTGGAAGTAATCGGCGGATACGAGTTCAATCAGAACACCGTCAACGAATTCGGCGTGCAGTCGCGCGACTTCCTCACCGATGCATTCACCTACAATAGTCTCGGCAGCGGCAACATTGTCGAGCCGCCATACGCCTTCAAGACGGACAGCCGTATCGTCTCGTTCTTCACCAGGGCAAACCTCGGCATCGCCGAGAAGTACTTCGCGACGTTCGTGCTGAGAAAGGACGGGGCGTCGCAGTTCGGTGAAAACCACAAATGGGCAACCTTCCCGGCCATCTCCGGTTCATGGCGGTTGAGTCAGGAGCCGTTCATGAAGAACGGCCCGCTCAGCGAGCTGAGACTTCGCGCCGGATGGGGCAAGCAGGGTAATCCTGCGGTGCCTCCCTATTCGTCGCTCATCCTGCTCGGCGCCGACGGCAACTCCCGGTACGCATTCGGCGACAAGCCGGTGACCGGCGTGACGCCGATCAGAAACGCCAACCCTGACCTCAAGTGGGAAGAGACGGCGCAGACCAACCTAGCTCTCGACTACGGCTTACTCGGCAACCGCTTGAACGGAAGCCTGGAGTACTACGTCAAGAACACCCACGACTTGCTGCTGACGGTGCAGGTACCGCAGCCGGCGGTGGTCGGTGATCGTCTCGAGAACATCGGGAAGATCCGCAACAAGGGAATCGAGTTCTCGCTCGACGGACTCGTGATGGAAAAGCCGGGCTTTAACTGGAATGCCGGCGTCGTCTACTCGCACGACAGGAACGAAGTCGTCGATCTCGGCGGCAGAACATTCATTCCGGATGCACTTGCGAGCGGACAGGGCCAGTCGAATCAGTTCACGCAGCGAATCATCCCTGGTCAGGCACTCGGCACATTCTTCGGACCGGTGTTCAGCAGCGTCAATGCGGCCGGCCAGCAGTTGTTCAATCATTACACGGTCACGAAAGACGCGAACGGAGTCGAGACCAGCAGAGTACTCGCCGGTACCACGACAGCGCCGAGCGGTGACGATTACGTGATTCTTGGCAACGCGCAGCCGAACTACACTCTGGGTCTCCACACCAACGGCACCTGGAACAAGTTCGACTTCAGCATGCTGATCAACAGAGTCGCGGGACAGAAAGTCTTCAACAATACCGCACTCGTCTGGTCGACCAAGGGCAACGCACTCCAGGACAAGAACTTCCTGGCGTCGGCGCTCAACGATCCGACAGGAATTCACGAGCCGGCGATCTTTTCTTCGCGCTGGATCGAAGACGGATCCTTCACCCGCCTCGCGAACCTTACCCTCGGCTACACCTTTAACCCGCCAGGCTTCACCCACATAGCGAGCGGTGCCCGTGTCTATCTGTCCGGCGACAACCTCGCTCTTTGGACTCCGTATTCCGGTTACGATCCCGAAGTTCACTCGCAGCTGCCCGGTATAGCACCCCGCGGCATCGATTACCTCCACTACCCGCGTCCGCGCACGTGGACGGGAGGTCTCCGTGTCGCATTCTAGGAGCCACATCATGAACAAGAAGATCTGGGCAGCGGCCGCGGTTGGCGCGCTCGTCCTGTTCCCGGCGTGCACGGACCTTACAGAGGTCCCGCAGAGCGCCATCACCCCCGAGAACTTCTACAACAATGAAGATGAAGTGATCGGCGGACTGGCGTCAGTTTACGCCAATCTGAGAACGACCAACGACGAGTACTACAACATCTCGGAGATCAGTACCGACGAGATGATCGTACCGACGCGTGGTCAGGATTGGTATGACAACGGCAAATGGCTCGACATCCACCGTCAGACATTTTCCCCAGCCAGCCCGGCTGGTCTCGACAACATCAACTCGGCGTGGACGAACCTGTTCATCGGTGTTGCCCGCGCGAATGTCGTTCTCAGCGGCATCGAGAACGTCAACTTCGCCAGCAAGGCGACTGTAACCGCCGAGCTGCGGGTGTTGAGAGCGTTCTATTACTTCCTGCTGAACGATCTGTTCGGTGGAGTTCCGATCGTCACCGATGTTTCGATCGAGCCGCGACCGCAGAACACACGCGCCGAGGTTTTTGCTTTCATCGAGTCAGAGCTGAAAGCGGCAAGACCCGACCTCCCGGCGAAGTGGTCGCAGGATATGAACGGGCGCGTCACCCAGGGCGCCGTCGATGCGATGCTGGCGAGCCTGTATCTGAACGCGCAGGTCATGAGCGGCACCGTGAGTGCTACGGGCTTGCAGCCAGGCACCCAGCGCTGGCAGGATGCGCTCACCGAGGCCAACGCGGTGATCAATTCCGGCAACTACGCTCTCGCCACCGATGCGTCGATGGCTTGCGGATCTCCAGGTTGCGGTTGGCGGAAGAATTTCACGGCCGACAACAATCTGACGCCGGAAATCATTTTCGCAGTCAAGTATGTGAACGTGACGGACATCGGTCTGAACTTCCTGATGCGCGCGCTGCACTACAACCAGTACAGTGGCGCCGAAGCACCGTGGAACGGCTTCTCCACACTGGCCGATACTTACGCCGCCTTCGATCCGAATGACGAGCGCAGATTCATTTTTCTTGCAGGACCCCAGGTTAATCTCGCGACTGGGCAGCCGGCACTGGATCGTCAGAACCACCCGCTGGTCTTCGATCCGAACATTCCGGACGTCACTGCCGCGGCGGAAGGCGCGGGAGTGCGAATCGACAAATGGCCGCTCGATCCGAATCACGTCAATCGCAACAACGGCAACGACTACGCGTGGTTCCGTCTCGGCGAGATGTACCTGATCCGCGCCGAAGCGGAGAACGAGCTCGGGCAGACCGCGGCAGCGATCGCGGACATCAATCTGCTTCGTGCCCGCGTCTTCAGCCCGCCGAAGCCGATTGCCACGACGCTTACCCAGGCGCAGGTTCGCGATGCGATTCTGCAGGAGCGCCTGTTCGAGATGACGGCGGAAGGCAAGCGCCGCCAGGACCTGATTCGTATGAACAAGTTCACCCAGGGCACCTGGTACGCCAAGACGGCCTTCGATCCGTGGAAGATCCTGTTCCCGATTCCGCAGACGCAGATCGAGACCAATCCTATGCTGGTACAGAATCCGGGATACTAGTCCGGCAGTCTAAACTTTTTCTCTCTCATCATGGCCTGTTCTCCTCGGAGAGCAGGCCATGATGCGCAAAGGTGGTCAATAGTTGATAAACGCGGCCTTGAAGCTGAGGCTTTGCTATCTCATTCCCGCGTTGTGCCTCGCCGCGTGCGCTGGTAACGATCAGAAGCAGCAACAGACCGGCGCGACGACCGCGGCCCCTCCCGTAGACAATCACCTCTTCACGCTGCTGTCTTCGAGCTATACGGGGCTGCATTTCGCGAATAGGGTCGAGGAGACGCAGGAGCTCAACGTCTTCACCTACCGCAATTTCTACAACGGCGGCGGCGTTGCGACGGGCGATCTGAACGGCGATGGCCTGCCGGAGGTGATGCTCACGTCAAACCAGGGCGGGAACCATCTCTACCTGAACAAGGGTCACTTTCAGTTCCAGGACATCACCGCCGAAGCCGGTGTCGCCGGTAAGAAGTCGTGGGCGACGGGGGTCACCCTTGCCGACGTCAACGGCGACGGTAGGCTCGACATCTACGTTTGCTACGCCGGCAATGTCGCGGGCAAGGCACGCGCGAACGAGCTGTACATCAATCAGGGAGCCGACAGGAACGGTGTGCCGACCTTCAAGGAAATGGCCGCCGACTATGGTCTCGCCGAGGAGGGTTACTCGACGCAGGCTGCGTTCCTCGACTACGACAACGACGGGAACATCGACATGTTCCTGATCGACAACTCGTTTCGGCCGGTCAGCGGCTTCGGGATGCGCAACACCCGCAACATTCGCGATGCACTCGGCGGCCACAAGCTGTTTCACAACGACGGCAACGGACACTTCACCGATGTCAGTGCGAAGGCCGGCATCTACGGTGGGGAGATCGCTTTCGGTCTGGGTGTTGTGGTGAGCGACGTCAATCGCGATGGCTGGGCTGACATCTACGTGTCGAATGATTTCTTCGAGCGTGATTATCTCTACATCAATAACCACGACGGGACTTTCGACGAGCGGCTCGATCGGGAGATGCCGTATCTGTCGTACTTCTCGATGGGACTCGACGTTGCCGACATCAATAACGACGGCTGGCCGGACATTTATACGACTGACATGCTGCCGGATGACGAGTACCGGCTGAGAACGACGTCGTCATTCGAGAGCTGGGAGACCGATCAGACCAAGGTGCGCAGCGGTTTCCACCATCAGGTGATGCGGAACATGCTGCAGCTGAATAACGGCAACGGCACATTCAGCGACATCGGTCAGATGGCGGGCGTAGCGCGTACCGACTGGAGCTGGAGCGCGCTCCTGGCCGATTTCGATCTCGACGGCAACAAGGACATCTACGTCACCAATGGCATCGCCAAGGACGTGACGTCACAGGATTACGTCGCGTTCCTCGCCAGTCAGCGAACGATGGCGACGGTGAGGCAAGGCAACAAAGTCGATTTCAAGGGACTCACCAAGGCCATGACGTCGACCAAACTCCAACACTACGCTTTCCACAACAATGGGAATCTCACTTTCACCAATGAGACCGCGAGCTGGGGCCTGGACACTCCGAGTTTCGGCAGCGGCGCTGCTTACGCGGACCTGGACGGCGACGGCGCGCTGGACCTGGTGGTCAACAACGTCAACGACGAAGCGTTCGTCTATCGAAACAACGCGAGAACGCTGGCCAAACGGAATCACTACTTGCAGGTGAGTCTCGAGGGATCGGGTCGGAATCGGTTTGCACTTGGGGCGAAGGTGACGGTGCAAGACGGCGGCGCGAGTCTTTATCAGGAGCTTTCACCATCGCGCGGTTTTCAGTCCAGCAGCGACTACGTCCTGACTTTTGGTCTCGGGAAAATCGATACCGTGCAATCGGTGACGGTGGATTGGCCCGACGGGCAGGTGAGCAGCTCGAGGAATGTGGTGGCAAACCAGCGGCTCGTGGTGAAGCAGTCGGTCGCGGCGAAGCGCGTCACTGCCCTGCGGTTCGACGAACCTGCTCCCGGAAGCCAGCTCCTGACTGATGTAACGCGGCAGACGGCGCTTCCATTCGTGCACCATGAGAACGAGTACGTCGATTTCGATCGCGAGCGGATGATGCCCAAGATGCTGTCAACGGAAGGTCCGTCGATGGCAGTCGCGGACGTGAACGGTGATGGACTCGACGATGTCTTCATTGCGGGAGCCAAGGGTCAGCCCAGCGCGATTCTGATTCAGCAATCGGACGGGAGCTTTTCGAAATCGAACGAGAAGCTGCTGGCGCAGGACAGCGCGTCGGAGGACGTCTCGGGCGTCTTCTTCGATGCTAACGGCGACGGCCGTCCCGATTTGTACGTGGTGACGGGCGGGAGCGAGTTTTCCGAGGCGAGTCCGCCGCTCGAGGACCGGCTCTATCTGAATGACGGAAAGGGCAGCTTTCATAAGGCGTCCGGTGCGATCCCGGCGCTCACGATAAGCGGATCGCGGGCGGCTGCCGCGGATTTTGACGGCGATGGCGCCATGGATTTGTTCGTGGGTGGTCGCAGCGTTCCTGGCCGCTACGGGTTGGATCCGCAGAGCCTTCTGCTCAGGAACGATGGACACGGACACTTCACCGACGTGACCGAGAAGGCGGCGCCGGGACTATCGCGGATCGGTATGGTGACCGACGCCGTATGGAGGGATATCGACGGCGATGGGCGTCCCGACCTGATAGTCGTTGGCGAATGGATGCCCATTACCATCTTTCATAACGCAGACGGCGGGAAGCTGGTGAAGATGACGATTCCCGGTCTCGAGAAGAGCAACGGCTGGTGGAATCGCATTGTCGCCGGAGATTTCACGGGCGATGGCAAAACGGATTTCATCGTCGCCAATCTCGGACTCAATAGTCGACTCCAGGCCGGCGAGAGCCGGCCGGTGACTATGTATGTGAAGGATTTTGCGCAGAACGGATTCCTGCAGCAGGTCATCACCTACGACAACGGCGGCAAGCGCTATCCATTGGCGCTGCGAGACGAGTTGATGCGCTCGATTCCGCCGCTCAGGACGCGATACACCAACTACAAGGACTTCGCGAAGCAAACCATCACCGATGTCTTCCCGGGGGAAGAGCTGGACGGCGCTGTGGTGAAAAACGTCTACACCTTTGCCAGTTCGCTGGTCAGGAATAATGGCGACGGCACCTTCACTATGGTGCCGCTCCCGCTCGAGGCCCAGATTGCTCCCATGTACGGAATGCTCGCAACAGACCTCGATGGAGATGGGAAGACCGATCTGCTGATGGCCGGAAACTTCGAGGGGGTGAAGCCCGAGATCGGCAGCCTCACGGCCGGCTACGGAATTGTTTTGCGCGGCGATGGCAAAGGCCACTTTGCTCCGGTGCGGGAGCTGAAGAGCGGCTTCATGGTCCCCGGCCAGGCACGCGACATCCAGCGGATTCGCACGCGCGCCGGCTTCAGCTATATCGTGTCGCGAAACAACGACCGGCCTCTCGTTTTCCGCGCGAACAACAAAACGCCGGCCCCCGTTGCAACGGGAGCCGGCGCGCCTGCTAACCTAAAGTCTCGCTAATTGTGCTTGGTCTTTATCAGGATCACACCGTTTCCGGCGCGCAGGCCATAGTAGGTGAGGCTGGCTGCGTCCTTGAGCACCTCGATCGAGGCGATGTCGTGTGGATTGATGCCACGCAGTGCTCCGCCCGGCCCGGCCTGGATTTCGACCCCGTCGATCACGTACAGTGGCTCAGCGTTGCCGTTGATGGACGAATTGCCGCGAACTCGTACGGCAACGCCGCCGTCTGGAGTTCGAGTGACCAGTAAACCGGGCACGTGGGCCGCGAGAGCCTTCTCAATCGCATCGTCGCCGGCTCCAACCCGATCGATCTCCTCGCCGGTCACCGTTGTACCCGGTTGGGTAAAAGTGGGGGAGCCGGACGGCTCCGGCTTCATGAAATCAACGGGGGGCGCAGTATTCCCTGAGGCGCACGCAGAAGCGAGGCCTACAAAGAGAACGCACGGGAAAACGCGCGGCGAAAGTGACGCCATAAATAGTGGCGCAAGGCCAGGAGACTTTCGATAAGATAAGCGCATTAGCCATGCCCGCCACATGGATCTTGGTTGAGTGGGTTCGACCGACCGGCGTGGTGCCTTTGGACCTCGCGTAGCTGATTCTGACTCTGCAAACGGAGAATGACCCAGATGTACAATGGCAGACTGACCCGTGGGATGGCGTTCGCCGCCGCGTTGATGACGTTTACCGCGAGCGTGGCGGTAGCACAGGACACGATTACCGTCGCCTCGCCCGACGGCAGGAACAGGGTCGGAGTAACGACCAACGAAGGCAAACTTTACTACATCCTGAGCAGAGACGGCCGGCCGTTGCTCGAGCCGTCGATGCTCGGCTTCGAGTTCAAAGGCGCGCCGGCGCTTCGTGACGGTCTGCGCATTACGGGTATCAAGCGGTCTTCGCACGATGAAACGTGGACCCAACCCTGGGGCGAAGTGGCGCGCGTGCGCGATAACCACAACGAGCTCCGTGTCTCCGTGGCGGAGACGGCCGCGCCGCAACGCCGGTTCGAGTTCGTAGTCCGCGCGTTCAACGATGGCATCGGCTTCCGCTACGAGTTTCCGGCCCAGGCGCCTCTCGCTGACTTCGTAATCTCGGACGAGCTCACCCAATTCAACCTCGCTGACGATGCGAAGTCGTGGTGGATTCCGTCCAACAGGGGCCGGCTCGACCGATCGGAGATGCTGTACTCCTCGTCGCCGGTGAGCGTAATCGATAGCATCCAGACACCGCTGACGATGGCGACTCGCGATGGAAAAACCTTCATGGTGATCCACGAAGCGAATCTCGTCGACTACGCCCGGATGAACCTGGCCGGCCCGCGAATGGATGGTCGGCTGCTGCGGGTGGCGCTGGCGCCGTGGCAGAACGGCGACAAGGTGCGCGGCCACGCGCCGTTTATGACGCCATGGCGCACCATCCAGCTCGCAGATCGTGCGGCCGATCTCTCGCCTTCGGTGCTAGGCCTCAATCTCAATCCCCCCAGCGTCATCAGCGACGTGAGCTGGATCAAGCCGATGAAGTACGTCGGCATCTGGTGGGGCATGCATATCAACACGATGACCTGGAGCTCGGGTCCCAAACACGGCGCGACAACGGAGAACACGAAGCGGTACATCGATTTCGCCGCTGCGAACGGATTGGGCGGCGTTCTGGTCGAAGGCTGGAACGTCGGCTGGGACGGAGACTGGATCAAGAACGCCAACGCCTTCTCGTTTACCCAGGCATACCCTGACTACGACATCAAGCAGCTCGCCGCGTACGCGCAATCAAAGGGGATCCATCTGATCGTCCACAACGAGACGTCGGGCGGGATCGTCAACTACGAGCGCCAGATGGAAGCAGCATACGCGATGTACCACTCGCTCGGACTCGACGGCATCAAGTCGGGCTACGTTACCGACACGACTCCTGAGGGCAACTCCCACCACTCCCAGTTCATGGTGCGTCACTACCGGAAGGTCATCGAGACCGCCGCCAGGTATCACATCATGATGGACGTGCACGAGCCGATTCACGACACCGGCGAGCGGCGGACTTATCCGAACATGATGAGCAGGGAGGGCGCGCGTGGTCAGGAATACAACGCCTGGGGCGGTGAAGGCGGCAATCCGCCGGAGCACGAGACCAATTTGTACTTCACTCGATTGCTTGCCGGGCCGATGGACTTCACGCCGGGCATATTCGATCTCCTGATCGAGAGGGGAACCGGCAGGCCGCGCCGGGTCGACGAGTCGCGCCCGAGAACCACCCTCGCCAAGCAACTGGCGCTATACGTGGTGATTTACTCCCCGCTGCAGATGGCGGCCGATCTGCCGGAGAACTACGAGGGCAAGCCTGCCTTCCAGTTCATCCGCGACGTAGCAGTGGATTGGGAGACGAGCAAGACCATCGACGGCAAGATCGGCGACTACGTGATCGTCGCGCGGAAGGCAAAGAATTCGAACGACTGGTTCCTGGGGGCGATTACGGACGAAGAGGGACGGACGTTCAACGTCCCGCTGAATTTTCTCGCGCGGGGTCAGAAGTACACCGCCGAGATATACGGCGATGGGCCGGGTGCGAATTGGGCGACCAATCCGTTGTCGGTGACCATCTCGAAGCGGACGGTGGACTCGAATACGACTCTGCCGCTGGCGCTGGCTCCCGGTGGTGGGCAGGCGATACGGTTTACGCCGGTGCGATAGACGAGTCTAACGGCAACTGGTTTAACTGCCTGCTGGGCGCTTACCGCTTCTATCGCTGGCCGCTTACTGCTGCAGACGACTGGACAGATCTTCGTGAACTTGGAGGAAAGGCATCGCAGTTCCTCTCGCGCAAGGGAGATATGTCCCGTCGTACGTAGCGGCCAGCAGCAAGCGAGCGGCGGTCAGCGCCCAGCAGGTAGTTGTCGTTTCTTCATCGTGCTCGCGATGCTTGTCTGCCTTGCCGGATGCGGGCGCGACAAGCGGCCAACGCAACCGCCGCTCTTCGAGCTTCTCAAGCCCGAAGCAACAGGCATCACTTTCTCCAACACCCTCCCGGAGAAGCCGGACTTCAATATCCTGAACTACCTGTACTACTACAACGGCGCCGGAGTCGCGGTTGGCGACGTCGATGGCGACGGACTGCCCGACCTGTACTTCACCTCGAACCTCGGCGCCGACAAGCTCTATCGAAACAAGGGCGAGTACCAGTTCGAGGACATCACCGACAAGGCCGGCGTCGCCGACTCGGTCGGATGGAAAACCGGCGTCACCATGGCCGACGTCAACGGGGATGGGAAGGTCGACATCTACGTGTCGGGCGTCGACTACCTGACGATGCACGGGCGAAACGTGCTGTACATCAACAACGGTGATGGCACGTTCACCGACCGCGCGAAGGAGGTCGGACTCGACCACGCGGGCTACTCGACCCAGGCGCTGTTCTTCGACTACGATGGCGACGGCGATCTGGACATGTACCTGCTGGACCACTCGACACATAAGGAGCGGGAGTCGGGCGGCGGGATACGGGATGCCGGAAGTGTGATGCGGGATTCGGGAAGCGGGAGATCGCGGGTTGGTGACAGGTTGTTTCGGAACGACGGCGGTCACTTCACAGATGTGACCGGAGCCGCTGGTCTACACGATGGCATCGACGGCTACGGGCTCGGCGTCGTCGCCAGTGACCTGAATGAAGACGGGTGCCCCGATCTTTATATCACCAATGATTTTCAGGGCGACGATTACCTGTACATCAACAACTGCAACGGCACCTTCACCCAGTCGATTGCCAGCGCGACCGGCCACACCAGCAGATTCTCGATGGGAGTCGATGCCGCAGATTTCAACAACGATGGACGGCCGGACATCATCACGCTCGACATGCTCCCGGAGAAGGAGGAGATCCTCAAGACGACATCGACGACCGAGAGCTTCGACGTCTACAAACGGCGTCTCCAGGCCGGGTATCACCCCCAGTTTGCACGAAACAATCTTCAGATGAATGGCGGCGGCGGAAAGTTCAGCGACATCGGCTTTCTCGCTGGAGTCGCGGCGACCGACTGGAGTTGGGCGGCGCTCTTCGCCGATCTGGACAACGATGGAAGCAAGGATCTGTTCATCACCAACGGCGTCTACCGCCGGCCGAACGACATGGATTACATCGCCTACGTCGGCCAGGAGGCGGTGCAAGCGTCACTGAAGGACACCATCACTGCCGCCAATCTGGATCTCCTGCACAAAATGCCGAAAGTCCCCTTGTCGAATTACGCATTCCACAACAATGGCAATCTGACTTTCAGTAACCTCGCGGAGGCGTGGGGTCTGGCGCAGCCGGGGTTTTCCAACGGCGCCGCGTATGTGGATCTCAACAACACCGGCAATCTTGACCTAGTGGTGAACAACATCGATGCGCCCGCGTCGATTTATCGAAGTCACGCCCGCGATCGCAATGGCAATTCCTATTTGACTGTAAGTCTTCGCGGCACGGGCGCGAATACCGCTGGAATTGGCGCAAAAGTGATCGTCAGGGCCGCGGGAGCCGATCAGCTGCTCGAGCAGCAACCGACGCGCGGGTTCGAATCATCCGTTGACCCACGTCTCCACTTCGGGCTCGGCAGCGCGACGGACGTCGATTCGCTCACCGTGGTTTGGCCGGATCGCAGATATCAGGTTCTCACCAATCTCGCGGTAAATCGAATCCTCACTGTCTCGCAAGCCGATGCATCTGGCAGATATGCCTTGCCGACGAGATCGTCGGTTGCGTTGTTCGCGGACGTGACCAAGCGGTCAGGCGTCGATTTCAAGCACACCGACGACACGTTCTATGATTTCAGCCGTGAGCCCCTCATTCCTCACGTCGTGTCGACCGAGGGTCCTCGACTGGCAGTCGGCGATGTGAATGGCGATGGACTCGACGATTTTTATGTTGGCGGTGCAAAGTGGCAGCGGAGCAAGCTATTCGTGCAGCAACCGGATGGCAGTTTCCGGGCGACCAATCAACCCTCGATCGACGCGGACAGTCTCGCCGAGGATATCGGCGCGGAATTCTTCGATGCCAACGGCGATGGCTTTGTCGACCTGCTTGTTGTCAGCGGCGGCAACGAGTTTTGGGGCAAGCAGGACGCGTTGCTTCCAAGGCTCTACCTGAATGACGGGCGCGGCAATTTCCAGCGCGCGCGTGATGCGCTGCCGCAAATCTTCGAAAATGCCTCCTGTGTCGCGGTCGGCGACTTCGACGGTGACGGACATCCTGACGTGTTTCTTGGCAGCAGGGTGGTCTCGCGGGCATACGGACTAATTCCCAAGAGTCATCTCCTGCACAACGACGGCGGTGGACGGTTCACCGACGTAACGCTGGCCAAGGGTCCCGGTTTGTCCGATGCCGGCATGGTAACGTCAGCGGCGTGGATCGATTACGACCACGATGGAAAGCTGGACTTGATCGTTGTCGGGGAGTGGATGCCGGTGCGGATCTTCCACCAGGAAGGCGGCAAGCTCATCGATCGCACGAAGGAAGCGGGATTGGCCGGCACCGAAGGATGGTGGAACAGTGTCGAAGCTGTCGACCTGCGCGGAACCGGGCGGCAGGATCTGGTGCTGGGGAATCTCGGGCTGAACTCGTTCTTGCGCGCGTCGGCGAATGAGCCGGCACGGATGTACGTCAACGATTTTTCGCACAGCGGAACGGGCAACGTGGAGCAGATCATCACCTCATATCGAAATGGCGTCAGCTATCCGCTTGCGGGCCGTGACGAGTTGGTTGCGACCATTTCGTCGCTCAAAGGAAAATTCCCGTCTTACAAAGCGTTCGGCGCCAGCCGAATCGAGGACGTCGTGCCGTCCTCCGATCTCGATCAGGCGCAGGTGCGGGAGGCGCGGACACTCGCGAGTGCGGTCGCGCTCAACAACGGCAACGGCACCTTTACACTCCGCCCATTGCCCGCGGAAGCGCAATTCGCGCCCATCTACGCGTCCCTGGCCGGTGATTTCGATAGAGATGGCAAAACCGACCTGCTCGTTGGCGGAAATCTTTACGGAGTCGCGCCGGTACTCGGCCGCTTTGACGCCAGCTACGGATTGATGCTACGAGGCGACGGGGCAGGAAATTTTGCTCCGGTCGATTACGATCAGAGCGGCTTTTCGATCGACGGTGAGGTGCGCGACCTGAAGATACTTCGCGGGCCCCGCGATCAGCGGCTTATTGCTGTTGCCCGGAATAACGATCGGCTGCTGCTACTCCGCGCGTCATCGCCCACGGCTGGTGCTGGTGGGGCCAGGCAAACAGCTCCGGGTGGAACAGGTGTGCCAGCAGCTCGATCCCCTCAACCACGCGGGGGCCCGGCCGCGCGAAATACGAGTTCGCGTCCACCGCGTAAACCGTAGCGTCGGTGATCTGCGGTAGCCGGTTTGCGACCGCGACGGCTTCCTGCAAACCATATCCGCATGGCGCGACAATGATGAGCTCGGGGTCGGATACCGCGATGTCGTCCCACGTTATTCGACGCGAATCCGCGCCGAGCTGCCCGAGAGGGTCGTTGCCCGCGGCGGCGGCGATCATCTCGGGTACCCAGTGTCCGGGACAGAAAGGCGGCTCGGTCCACTCCAGGAAAGTGATGTTGCGAGCCGGCGCGCCGGCGACTGCTTCGCGCACTCTCTGCAGTCTGGCTCTGTTGTCGTCGATCAGCTTTTCCGCTGCGCCGAGTCTTTCGGTGGCAGTGCCGATAGCAAGAATATTTTCGTCGATCTCCGCCAGGTTGCGCGGGGTGAGCGAGAGGACTCGCGGTGGATTCGGCAGGTCTCGCAGCGCGCGCACGAGCTCATTTCCAGATGGGGCGCAAACCTGACAGAGATCCTGGGTGAAGACAATGTCGGGCCGCAGCTGCTCGAGCAGCACCTCATCCACCTGGTAAAGGCTCTCGCCAGTAGCCAGATGCGCCGCGACCGCGGCATCGATCTCCTTCTGGGTTTTGCCTTCGAGTGCGAGTGCGGGTTTGCTGACTACAGGGAGGGACCGGACGTGTGGAGGGAAATCGCATTCATGGGAGCGACCCACGAGCTCTTCGGCGGCACCGAGCGCGCACGCGATTTCTGTAGCAGCGGGGAGGAAGCTGACGATTCGCATTCGGAAATCTACATCATCCGTACCGAAGCTTCGCCCCGACGAGCGAGCCGTTGAGGACCACCATTCCGATGTTGGTGAGGATCACCGGCCAGTCGTGGATGACAATCCCGTAGACCAGCCACACCAACCCGGAGGTCACCAGCAGCCCGACCATCCCGAGCGAAAGATCGCGGGTGTGCCGCGTCCGCCAGGTCCGGATAACCTGGGGAATGAATGCGCTTACTGTAATAAACGCGCCGAGAAAACCGATGTACTTAAGCATGGGAGAGAGGATTGTCTGGATCTAAAAGTTGCGTCCCTTCTGGGCATCTCGGAACTGAGAGCGCTTTAACAGAACGGGTGCGAGCAGTGAGTAACTAAAGGCTCAAGCAGCGGAGTGTACTACGCTGTGACACCCGTTCAGTTGCAGTTAATAGCGTTTTCAGTTTCGAGATGCCAGCAATCACGCCGCCCCGGCGATCGCGGTCCCGTCCCTGATCGTCAACCAATCGGTCCTCACCCGATCCCACTCCTGGATGAGCAGCCCCTGCTCCTCGAAGACGAGGCGGATCTGACTCGGATCGTAGCCGCCGATTTCCTCGAGAACCGGGATCAACACACTCAACGCGTCGTCGCTGATCACCGTGCGACGCGCGATCTGCGCGATGTGGCGAGTTTCAGACGCCGCGATGGTGAGACCATCACCGCGATTGACGTGAAGCATCACGTGAATGTCGGAGCTACCGTCGCCGACGTAGACGATGCGATCGCTCGGTACGCCAAGCCGCCAGCGCAGTGAGTCGACCGCAGCGACTTTTCCGTACCCGGCGGGCACCTGGATGACGCTCTCGATCTCGCCCGTCTCCTCGTTGAAGCCGAAGTGCGCGCCGATGATGTGATCGGCTGGCACCAGGCCCTGGAGCGCGGAGTTCACCACCAGCCACGGCGCCGCCGAGACGACATAGAAGTCGAAGCTGAATCCATCGATGCCGTCTTTCAGGAAATCGGCAAGGAGCGCGATGTTGCGCTTCAGGCGGATGCGACGGCCGACCTCGACCAGGTGTTGTTCTCTCACGCCGCGAAAATCCGGATCGTGGCGCAGCAGATACGTAAGCTCGGCACCTGACTGCACGAGATTCAGGCGCGAGAGGCTGGCGACACGTTCCTGGAAATCGGGAATTCCCAGCATCTCGGCGAGGACCAGGCCCGAATCGTTGAAGCTCAGGGTCTGATCGAAGTCGCTCACGAGCAGATAATACTTCCTCATCAATCCTCCACTGGCGCTCCAAGTATTTCGTTCACCGGGCGCGCCCGTCCCGGTGACAAAAACGAAACGCCCCCGCATCCATTCGGAACGCGGGGGCGAGTCTCAGGCAACATGTAAGTGCATCAACCTCATCGCCATCGCGCGCCACGCGTCCCGCCGCCGCAATTAATTGCGGGGCCGAAATTCACGTTGGAGAGCAGATGAGCGTTGAGGATCATTTCTTCGATTGGTTGTCTTGCAACAAACGGTTCTTTCGCAACCTATTGACGCCGTACACTCGCGTCAACGTATAGTCGACTCTGCAGAGCGTATTGCGTCACTCTGACGTGTAAAGGGAGTGTAACTAATTTCCCGGCCGTCCCTAACCACTATAGTAGCTACCGGTCCGCAATGCTGCTGATCGCGGACTGAGGAGTCAGACAGTACAGATGGCGATTGCCTCGGCGAGCGCTGTCCTCGGATTCTTGGTCGGAACGAATTCCTGCGCCACGAACATCGGAAATCCTGCATCGGCAATTGCCTGCATCACACGATGATAGTTCAGCTCCTGGGTAGCGTCGATCTCATGGCGCCCAGGAACTCCGCCGGTGTGAAAGTGACCGATGTACTTGATGTTGTCGGTGACGGTGCGGATGACATCGCCTTCCATGATCTGCATATGGTAAATGTCGTAAAGCAGCTTGAACCTCGGCGAGTTGATCTGCTTTGCCAGCGCGACACCCCAGGCAGTGTGATCGCACTGATAATCAGGATGATCGCGCTTCGAGTTCAGCAGCTCCATGCACAGAGTCACTCCGTGCTGCTCCGCGAGCGGGATTAGCGAGGCGAGACCGCGCGCACATATCTCCCGCCCGTCTTCATCGCTCTGTCCTTTCCGGCTGCCGGAAAAACAAATCACGTTGGGAACCTTCGCAGCCGCGGCCAGTGGAATGGCGCGTTGGTACGCGGGAATCAACCAGGCGTGATTCTCGACGCGGTTGAACCCATCGGTGAGGCGATTCTCGGGATGCGGGACCGTCGCGTATCCCATCGCGCAAACGAGTCCGTAGCGCGGGGGCACAGCCCAGTCCTCGGGTTCCAATAGATCCACACCCTGCATCCCCAGCTCCTTGCACATTTGACAGAGCTGGTCGAGCGTGAACTTGCCGTATGGCCATCGCGAGACCGATAGCTTGAGTCTCGAAGCAGCGGCCCGATCGTGACGTACCGGGCTAGATCCGGCGGGATTCGACGTCGCACCACGGAGAGGCTTGGCGCCCGCCAGGCCAGCCACACCGGCCACTGTCCCCGTGGCGAGGAATTTCCGGCGATCCATGCGACCTCCATCCAGTCGAGTCAGCGGCGAATGTGCGACACGTCTCCCGGACTGTCAACCAACCCTCTAGCCGTTTAATTCGGGCGTTCTCATAGCGGAGAGCGGGGAAAATCTCCAGATTCTCCGCGTCTCGTCATTCGGGACCGAAGGGGCACCGCTTAAGCTCGGACGTCCACTCTCTAAACACGGACCGAACGCCATGAGCAACCTCAGTTTCATCGACATCGTAGTTATCGCGGCGTACTTCCTCGTTCTGGCGGCCATTGCGTACTGGGCGGCCAAGAAAGAGAAGAACGTAAGCGCGGACTTCTTTCTGGCGAGCCGAGATGTGGGTTGGCTTGCGGTAGGAGCGAGCCTCTTCGCGTCCAACATCGGCAGCGAGCATCTGGTTGGTCTGGCGGGAACCGGAGCTGCGAGCGGACTCGCGGTAGGTCACTTCGAGTGGCTCGCGAGCTTCATCCTCCTCTTGCTCGGCTGGCTGTTCGTACCGTTCTATCTGCGCAGCGGCGTGTACACCATGCCGGAATTCCTTGAGCGACGCTACAACCCCGCGGCGCGCTCGTACTTCACCTGGGTGTCGATCGTCGGCTATGTCCTGACGAAGATCAGTGTCACGCTCTTTGCCGGCGGTATCGTCATGCGCGCCGTCACCGGATTCGATTTCTGGACGAGCGCTGCGATTCTGATCGTCATCACCGGTCTCTACACGATTTTCGGTGGATTGCGGGCGGTGATTTATACCGAGGTGATGCAGGCGGTAGTGCTGATCCTCGGGTCGGTGACGCTGATGTTCATCGGCCTGCATGCAGTCGGTGGCTGGTCGGGTCTGCGCGCGTCGGTGCCGCCTGACTTCTTCTCGATGTGGAAACCGTCAAATCACAAGGATTTTCCCTGGACGGGCGTCGTCTTCGGCGCGCCAATTCTGGGCATTTGGTATTGGTGTACGGACCAGCACATCGTCCAGCGCGTCCTGGCGGCGAAGAACATCAAGGAAGCTCGGCGCGGGACGATTTTCGCCGGCTATCTGAAGATCCTTCCGGTTTTCATCTTCGTTCTGCCTGGTATCATCGCCGCCGCGCTGTACCAGGACGTGCGTAACGGGCAGACGGATTCCGCGTACCCGATTCTCGTCACTCGCCTTCTGCCGATTGGATTCAAAGGCCTGGTCCTCGCTGGAATGCTCGCGGCTCTCATGAGCTCGCTTGCCTCAGCGTTCAACTCGGTATCGACTCTGCTGACCTGGGACGTCTATCGTAAGTGGCGTCCGGACGCGACCGAGGCGCGACTGGTGTTCGTCGGGCGCATCACGACAGTGCTACTGGTCGGAGTGGGCCTCCTCTGGATTCCGATGATGAAGTACGTCTCGCCGCAACTCTACATCTATCTGCAGAGTGTGCAGGCGTACATCGCTCCTCCAATCGCGGCCGTCTTCCTGCTCGGAGTCCTGAGCCCGCGTCTGAACGGGAAGGGAGCTCTGTCAGCTTTGTGGACTGGCTTCGTACTGGGCTTTGCCCGGCTGCTGCTAGAGCTCGGCAAATCGCGGCTCACGCAGGGGTCGGCGCTTTATTGGTACGCCGACATAAACTTTCTCCACTTCGCTGCACTACTCTTTGTCCTATGCAGTCTGATCCTGATCGTTGTAAGCGTCATGTCACCGCCTCCGGCGCCGGAGCGCGTAGCCGATCTTACGATGCAAACCGTCGCTCCGTCGGCGGCTGTTGAAGTGGCGCCCAGGGAGAGGAGTTTCGAGATCGCGTTGTCGGTGCTGCTGGCTCTGACGATCGGGGCGCTTTGGATCGTGTTCAGGTAGGCCACCGGTAGGCAGTACACTGCAACAGAACGGGTGCGAGCAATGAGAAAACTAAAGCTTGTGCACCGAAGGCAGATAGAGACGTCCCGACGTCGTGAACTTCGCTGCTTGCAACATTGATTGCTCACTGCTTGCACCCGTTCTGTTGCAATAAAATGCTTTTAGTTTCGAGATGTCAGAAAGCCGACCCGCCCATTGCTTCTAGCCGGTAGTCGTACGTGGCCTTTCAGCCAATGCAAACGAACAATCGATAATCCCCGCCATACTGTAGGTCTGCGGAAAATTCCCCCAATGCTCGTGCGTTCGAGGATCGAGATCTTCCGCGAGTAGCCCGTGACGGTTGCGGGCGGATAGCACTTTCTCGAATAGCGCTCGCGCCTCTTCTTTACGCGCTCCGCCCATCGACGCCAATGCCTCGATGTACCAGAACGTGCACACGAGAAACGCGTTCTCCGGAAACCCGAAGTCGTCGCGCTCGATGTACCGATACACGAAATCTCCGTGCTTCAACTGCTTCTCGATTGCCGCTACCGTTCCGGCGAATCGCGGAGAGTCGGGGCGGATGAACCGGAGCCGGGGAAGCAGCAGCAGACTTGCGTCGAGCGAGTCGCCCTCCATTGTGGCCGTGAAGGCGTTCAGTGCCGTATTCCAGGAGCGCTTGACGATCACCGAATGAATTTCGTCTGCGTGCTCTCGCCAGAATGCCGCCCGTGCTTCCCGCTTTACGCGCTTCGAGTATTCGGCGAGTCGGTCGCACGCGACCCAGCACATCACGCTCGAGTATGTGTGAACGCGCTGCACCCCACGCAACTCCCACAGTCCAGCGTCAGGCTTGTCGTAGAGTTTGATCGCCTGATGCCCGAATGCCTCGAGTCGCGTGAGCATCTCCTCATCGACACCCTCACGAGGTCGGGCACTCTGCGAGCGATGTGAGCCCGGAAACAACTTGTCGGCACTCAGCACCGCTTCGCCGTACAGATCGTGCTGCGCCTGCTCGCTAGCCTTGTTGCCGACGCGCACTGGACCCATACCGCGGTAACCCGGCAGACATGGAGCTATTCGCTCTGCGGGAATCCCGTCGCCGTCCAGATCATAGATCGGAACGAGGCTGGAACCGCCGCTTTGGCCGGCGACACCAAACAGAAAATCCAGGTAGCGTTCGGGAGAGCGCAGCTGATTCACTCGAGAAAGCGCGGCGACCGTGAAGTACGCGTCACGCGGCCAGCAGTAGCGATAATCCCAATTACGGCCGGTATTCGGCGCCTCCGGAATCGACGTCGTGATCGCAGGTACTATCGCGCCGGTTGACTCGTAGGCGCACAGCTGGAGCGTAATCGCAGCGCGGATTACGGCCTCATCCCATTCGCTTGGCAACTCCAGGTTCCTCCACCAGCCGAGCCACTCCTTCTTCGTTTTATCCAGCATCACCTCTGCATCTTCGAGCGAGGCGATCGCCGAGTCCACGCCGAAGACGAGTGTGACGGGCTCGTGGATCGGGAAAGGAACAGCATCAAGAACCGGCTGCACGGAAGCGGTCATGGCCAGGCGAAGAGGTGGCTCGCCTGGGTAGATCACGTGATTGGCTCCGGACACGCCGTGTCGTGGCTCGCACCCGTACGCCGAGGCGGGCCTCACGCCCACGCGCACCAACGGTCGACCAGCCAACGGGGCAAGCCTGCGTACCAGCACGGGCGGACAGAACATTCCGTCCTCCGCCTCGTACCGCGGGCAGAAATCGGTGATCTCCAGTGCGTTTCCGCTCCCATCGAAAAACCTCGTCACCAGGATCGGAGTGTTGGGCAGATACTCCTGCTCGCTCCGCACCGAGCCCTCGAGCTCGATCTCGAACGTTCCATTCGCGTTTGCGGGCTGCTCTCCCGCGAGTAGCGAGCAGAAAGTCGGATCGCCGTCGAACCTCGGGAAGCAACACCAGGAGACCGACCCGAGCGCGTCGATCAAAGCAGCGATAGTGCCGTTGCCGACCAGGGCGAGATCGAGGGACGTCACCGGAGGCGGTCGGACGGAAGAAAGGACGAGGATCCGTAGCCAGGCATCTGCCAACCGTAATCCCGCCCACGTCGGGAAAGCAAGGCATTGCCTACTGACGTGCGAGCCTCCACGTGCCACATTATTGGCGATGCCGAACACCCGTTTGCGCTCGGTCGGACCCGCGGTGCTATTCGCATCCCTGCTGGCAACCAGCGCCTCGCCCGCACAGACCCGAGTGCAGCCAATCCTCGGGTTCCCGGAGCAGGGTGTTGACGATCCTGCCGCCTACCAGGGCTACCAGACGCGGTTTTTCCGCGACACCAAAGGCAACGTAGTCCAGATCTATCTCGACACTCGGACCGGACGCGTCGTCAATCTCCTCGCCGACGCAATTGACGAGAGCGTCGGCTTCACCGTCCGCGACATGGCCGGCAAGCCGGTTCGCCTCGAATGGGGATCAGCCGATGCCGTCATCACCCAGAACGGCGACCGTCGAACGATCGAATACCAACTCGTCTCCAATGCGCGCCAGATCCAGATCGGCTGGATTCTGCTCGGTTCGATGCGCGTCGAGCGCGACCTTGGTTATTCGGGTCGCGGCCTCGAGCCCTACGACTGGCCAGCGTTCAAGCTCACCGAGCAGGAAAATCTGATCGCAAATCTGGATCGCCTCGATCCCGCCGAGCGTCAGCGTCAGCTAGGGATGCTCGGAACTGGATTCACTTCGGATCTGCGGGCTCGGCTGGAGCCGGATCTCCTGACAACCGGCGACGTGCGTGGTGCGCGAACTGTTACCGCCATTCAGACCAGTCTCGACGGAAAAACGAACCTTCAGCTCGAGATCGCGCCCGATCCGCGGACTTCGGCGACCCTGGTCTCACTCCCGGTCGTTTCCATCCGCGACACCGTCAACAAGCCGATTCGCCTGACGATCCGTGTTACAACGGACGGCCCCTCGCTCAGTCCACTCGCGCGCGATCAGATCTTCAACACGGCGTTTCTGCGGTTTCTCAACGACTCGCGTGTAGCAGCCGACAAGGCCCGCGCTACCGCCGCGCGCAACTCGGCCGACGCCGCCAAAGTGATGCGGTACCGGCTGCTCGAGCGCGACGTGCGGGGTACCGAGCTACTGAGCTCCAAAGAGAAGCTGATGGCCGGCCTGCCGAATTATGCGACGTACTTCGGGCGCGACATGATGATGACCTCGCTGATGATGCAGCCGGTGTGGACCGATGCGATGCCGGAATTCGTCATCGCGAGCGCACTGCGCAAGCTCGGCCCAGAGGGCGACGTCAGTCACGAGGAGGCATTGGGCGGCCAGGCGATTCGCGAGAACGCCTCTGAGTACAACGCCCACATGGCGAACTATTTCGCCCTGCGTGCGCGGAGTAGAAGTGCAGCTGATACAGCGCTGAGCCACGCGCGCGGGGTGCTCTCCGATCTGCAGAAGGTGCGCGAGAACTATCACATGCGCGACGACGAATTCCAGCTGCCGGTCATCGTCTCGAAATATCTGACCAATCCGGCTGTCTCGAATACCCGTAAGCGCGCCTTCCTGATGGACGCGAGCGACGGCAGAGGGCCGCGCATAGGACTCCTGTTCAAGGAACTCGCCCTCGTAGCGACGCTTTCCACGCCCTACGGACGCGATCCTGTTGTAGAGAATTTGATAGCCTCACCGCGCCTGGACGCCACGCACTGGCGATCGATCAGCTGGCGCGACAGCAATGCGGGATACGCGAATGGGCGCTTCGCGATGGACATCAATGCCATCTGGGCACCGCATGCACTGCAGGCAATCTCCGAGATATTTGCCGCCCTCAAGACGATAGGCTTGACCGACCAGCAGCTATTGGCGCGTGTCCCGTCCGGATTCGGCGGGACCATGCTGACGGATTATCTGCGCGATCCAACGTCACTGGACCGGGCCATTCAGAACTGGAAGGGAGCGGTCAACCATTTCGTGGTCACGCTCAATCCGCCCGAGATTCGATCTCGCGTGCAACAGAAGCTGGCATGGATGCAGCCGGCGGAGCGTACGTACTGGAGCAACGTGTTGACCAGGACAGCAGCCGACACTGCCTCCCTGACTTTTCTGGCAATTTCGCTCGACTCGGCCGGCAAGCCGATTCCGGTAGTGAACACCGATCCAGCGACCTGGCTGCTGTTGCGGAATGCGAGCGACTTGAGCCCGGAAGCCATCGCCGCAGTCAGACGAGATGTCCGCGCAATTGCATCGCGACCGTTTCCCGTCGGCCTCTTCGTGGAGCGCCTTGGTCCGGTCGTAGCCAATGATGCTTATGCGTCGTCGGCAGTCTGGGAAGCATTCAAGCAGGACACCTATCACTCGCCCCGCGTCGTATGGGGCCGCGAAGTCAATCTGATTCTTCTCGGCCTCGCGAATCAGATCAATGGGGCGACCGACGGTTCGGGGAAGTCGAAGCAGCCGGCTGAAGCGATAGTTCCCTATGTCGACGAGATGAGAACGGCGCTGATGCGAGTCTACGAGGCGGTGGATACTTCCGGCTTGAAACACAATGAGCTGTGGAGCTACGAGATCAGTGGCGGAGCCCTCAAGCCGATCCGATACGGAGCGAGCACCGACGTTCAGCTTTGGAACGTGACCGACCTCGCGGTTCAGTTCATCCTCACGCGCCTGCACTATTTCGGGGATTAGCGATTGGTCTCGCGCCGAGCTTCATTGTGCCGTGACCTGCTCGTTCTTTTTTGCCTAGCGACGCTCGGGTGCTCCAAGCCCACTGACGGTCGCGAGACCGTCCTGACCTTCTCCGGCTCCGCTCTCGGAGCGGAAGGGACGCTGGTCGCGAAGCAACTGCAACGCTTCATGCAGCTCAATCCTGGAATCCGCGTCGAGCTGCAACGAACGCCGGACGATGCATCCCAGCGGCATCAGCTTTACGTACAGTGGCTGAATGCGCGCGTCGGCAACCCTTCGATTCTTCAACTCGATGTGGTATGGACGCCCGAGTTTGCGGCCGCCGGATGGGTGCTCCCGCTGGATCGCTACTCGCCCGGTAAATCCGAATTCTTTCCGGCTACGATCACCGCGAACACCTGGGCAGGGAAGCTCTATGCGCTGCCGTGGTTCGCCGATGTCGGGCTGCTCTATCGGCGCACCGATCTGGTTCCCCGCGAGCCAAGCACGCTCGAGGAAGTGGTGAGCGACGCGCGGACCGCGATGGCTCGACGCGGTGGACCGCGTTACGGCATCGTCCTCCAGGCAGCGCGTTACGAAGGATTGATAACGGGCTTCGTCGAATATCTCGGCGCGTTTGGCGGACGCATCATCGACGATCGCGGGGAAGTTGTCGTCAACCGCCCGGAAGCGGTCCGCGCGCTGGAGTTCATGCGCGACGAGCTGTACGCCTCGAAGGTGGCGCCGCTCGATGTTCTCACCTGGCATGAAGAGGAGGCGCGGTTCGCCTTTCAGAACGGCAACGCCGTGTTCATGCGCAATTGGCCGTATCCGGTCGCAGCGATGAGCGACACCGCGCAGTCGAAGGTCGCGGGCAAGTTCGCGGTTTCTCCAATTCCCGCCGCTCGAAGCGCGCCCGGTGGGCACTCGACCGCAGCCTTGGGCGGAGCGCAGCTGGCAATCAACGCATACACCGACCATCCGAACGCCGCCTACAAGCTGATCGCATATCTCACCGCCCCCGAGCAAATGCTCGAGCGCGCGCAGGCGGTCGGACAATATCCAACCCGACCCGCCTTGTACGACGACCCTCGGCTGAAGGGCGCGCTCGCTATCCCGCTCGACAATGCCCGACGTGCGATCGAAAGCGCGACACCGCGTCCGGTGACGCCGATCTACACCGAGCTCTCGGAGATCCTGCAAATCGAGCTGCATCGCGCACTCGTCCGCCAGGCCGAGCCGAGGGAAGCGCTCGATGCGGCGGCCGCGAAGATCAACGCGCTGATCGAGCGAACCGGGATGCGAAAGTTGATGGCGGGAGCAAGCAAATCATGAGAAAGATCTCCCGCCTCGGTTCTGAAGCCAGACTGGGATGGGCACTCGTCGCGCCCGCGCTCGGCGTCATTGCGCTGATCGCGATTTTTCCGCTCGGCTGGACCTTCTGGGAATCGCTCCATCTCCACGAGCTGAGAATGCCGTGGCTCGGCAAACCCTTCATCGGTCTGGCGAACTACATCGAGATCGCCAAAGACCCGCGTTTCTGGGCGGCGCTCGGCCATACCGCGTTCTTCACCGTCGTTTCGATCTCACTCGAGCTGCTAATCGGATTGTTTCTGGCGCTGGCGATGAATCGGGTTTTCCGAGTACGCGGCTTCGTGCGCGCGGCGGTACTTGTGCCGTGGGCAATCCCTACAGTGGTGGCCGCACTTCTGTGGCGTTTCATATTCGAGTCCCAAGGCGGCATCCTCAACGCGCTGCTCGTCAAAGCCCACTTTCTCGACCAGCCGATGGTTTGGTTCATCGAGGCTTCGACGGCTTGGGTACCGGTGATCCTTTCCGATGTCTGGAAGACAACTCCATTCGTCGCGCTGCTGCTTCTCGCTGGATTGCAGAACATCGATTTGAGTCTTTATGAAGCAGCCGCTGTCGATGGCGCGAACGCATGGTGGCAGCTGCGGCACATCACGCTGCCGTTGCTCAAGCCGGCGATCCTGGTGACGCTGATCTTCAGAACGCTCGATGGCTTCCGGGTTTTCGATCTGATCTACGTCCTGACCGGAGGAGGCCCCGGTACGTCGACTGAACCCGTCGCGCTCTACACCTTCAACGCGCTGCTCCAGAATCTGAGATTCGGCTATGGTTCGGCGCTGTCGGTTGTGATTTTTGCGATCACGTTCGGGCTGGCGCTCCTCTACGTGCGCGGTTTGGGAGTGAAGCTCGGCGGAGAAGAGTGAAGTCTCAGCAGGCGGGGGCGACGACGCGCGGCGTGGGGCGCTGGATGTTCGGCGGTGCGCTCGTGCTGTTGATGCTCTTCACGCTCTTCCCGTTTTATTGGGCGATCGTGGCGTCGTTCACATCGGACGCCGCGCTTTTCCGCGACCCGTCGCTCATTCCGCAGCCTCTGATTTTCGACCACTATCGGGCGTTGTTCACCGAGCGCGACTTCATCACACCGATAAGAAATTCACTGGTGGTCGCTGGAACGACGACGCTCTTCTGCCTGACGGTTGGAACGCTCGCTGCCTACGCGCTGGCGCGCATCGACTTTCGAGGAAAAGCGCCTATCATGGCATTCATCCTGGCGGTGACCATGTTCCCGCAGATCTCGATCGTCAGCCCGCTGTACCTGTTGCTGCGCTCTCTGCATCTGATCGATACGTACCCGGGCCTGATCATGCCTTACATGACCTTCGCGATGCCGCTCACTGTCTGGGTGCTGACCGGCTCGATCCGGCAGATTCCGAAAGATCTCGAGGAAGCCGCGCACGTCGACGGCGCAACGCGACGGCAAAGCTTCACAAAAATCCTGCTGCCACTCGCGGTGCCGAGTCTGGCAACCACTGGAATTCTGACATTCATCTACTGCTGGAACGAATTCCTGTTCGCGTTGTCGTTCACTCTCGGTCCCGAGCGGCAAACCGTCCCGGTGGCGATCGCGCTGTTTCGCGGACAGTATCAGGTG
>JBJMOT010000131.1:0-23145 GCA_045803585.1 Gemmatimonadaceae bacterium | reverse complement strand
CTCCAACGGAAGACGCACCTGCCCCACATGATCGACTTGCCGCCAACCTGACGCCCGCGAATCCACGAGAACGGCTTGCCTTCGGGAGTCGAATACGGATTGTCGAGGTCGTTGACGAAGAACTTGCTGGCGTATTCGTCGCACGCCCCGCACAGGCTCTGCACCGGCTGATATCGCTCCTGCTGATTGCGATTGCCCATTGCCCGGTATCGCTTCTCGAACGGCATCACGTGCTCGACGTAGTCGACGGCAGGATCGATCGGCCGCCCCGCCTCGAGCACTATCGTCTTGAGACCGTGCTCGGTCAGCTCCTTCGCCGCCCAGCCGCCGGAGATTCCGGATCCGACGACGATTGCATCGTAAGTGTCAGCCATCGTCAGACCTGTGGGGTGAAGGGGACATTGCCGTCGTAGCCGTTGAAGAACATCTGCGTCTTCAGGATGTCCTGCTGCACCGGCTTCGACGTGAAGTATCCGTAGACCGTGAGCGCCTTGATCCGCTCGAACGCGTGGACGGCGCCGGCCTTCTGGGGACGCTTCGCATCCAGACCGGTTAGAAACTCGCCCCGCTTCACCTCAGTCAACTCGACAAACCGCGGTGACCCCATCGCCGCAGTCTGCACATCGATGTCGGAGAGGCCTGCCAGAAACGCTGCCTTCTCCTCGTCGCTCATCCACTCGGTCAGAATCAGATCGATGAACTGAGGGACTTTCACGCTCGTAGCCCCCGGCGTGTCGGTCTCCGGGATTATCATCTCAGCGATCTGGGTCACAAGCCTTTGCTGGTCCGGATTCAGCGTTCGGAACGGAACATCACCGAGGCGGAGGTGGATTTGCTCGCCGAGCTGGATCGCGGCTTCAGCGCCGCGCGGGAGGAACGGCAGGGCGAGTGCGGCGCCGAGAAACCGTACGACTTCGCGTCTTCTCATGGAGAGCGGTAGTAGTTGAAGGGCTGAAAACAAACGACGAGCCGAACGTAGGATGCGGCGCGGGAGCCGTCAAGCAATTGCTACTTGCTCTTTCTCGCTCCGGATTCAGCGGGACGGCGCGGGCGTTGTTTCGCGGAAATCGATTTGACGATGGTTCGGGGTTTGGAGCCGTCGAGATCGTAGGCCGGCGTCGCTGTAGCGATCGCCGCCGCAATGAGACTCTCGACGTCGGGATCCCCGAGGTGCGCCGGCGAGCTCAAGCGAACGGTGCGGACGATGTTGCCGCTTCCCTGCAGGAGCTTCTTCGGGTCGCGTAGTTTTGCGCCCTTGAGAAAGCAGAGCGTCACCCACTGCGGGAAAATCGCGAGCGAAAGAATGGCATCTGAAACGCGCTCTGTGGGGCCGAACCCGAAGACGAGCGCATTGTAGTTGTCGTACACGAATTCCACGCCGCCGGGAACTCGCGTTCTCATTCGGGCGCGCGTGTCGCTCGCCGTCGCCGACATTTCCGGTGTGTATTTGGCGAGGAACGATGCGATCTGTTTGGCCGGCGTTATCGCTTCGCCAGGCCTCCCGCGAGTCTGCCGCGACCGTTTCGCTGTCGCCACCCGGTTTCTTACCTGGTACGAACGCCCGAAGCGCGCGTCGCTTGCTGAAGCGGGACTTCCCCAGCCGCCCCGGGAACCCTCGCAAATGCTGCTGTTTGTCCCACGCCAATAGCGTCGCCTCCGGTCATCCTGTCCCAGAGCATCTGTACCCGAGTGATGGCAGACTCTGTCAGCACATAACGCGTGCACTCATGGACCAGCGATAAAACACCGAGAAACGCGAAGCCGAGATTCGTCGGCGAAATACCACCCAGGACAAAAAGCGCTGGGATTCCGAGAACGACGATCGTCGTTGTCATGAGAGTTGCCCGCGTCCTCGGCACGAATCCGAAGAAAGGCACGACCGACAGCTGGCCGCCGTCGTAGGTGACTCTCACAGTCGAGAAGAGCGAGAGCCTTATCTCCAGATAGTCGGCAACCGCGACGGCCGTCGTGCCGCTTCGGACAAGGCGCTCCTGCAGCGCGACGAGATCTGGGTGAAGTGGCATCTGAATACAGCGAGCAACCGATTGGCCGCCGCCTAGATCTCCCAGTTCGACAGAACTATTCCGCCGTTCGCGGGACGTGACTCGGCGTGATCGTGCAACGCCATTCGAAGATCCGTCCAGCGCACCCGTGCGCCGCGCGCGATGAGGCGGCGGTAAATGTCGGTGTACTGGCCCTGAACCCTGATAGCCACCCGGCGCGACGCCTTGGCTCTGGCATGCGCGCAGAGCTGGGTCACCAGCAGGTCAAAATCCGCTTCGGTCTTCGCGACCATCTTCAGGACACGCATTTCCTCGGTCACCCTGCCTTCAACGAGGGGTACCGAATGGCAGACAGCGAAAGCCGTCACGTCGAATCCTTTGCGCAGGAAGAGGGTGTCGCCAAGCTGGTGCTGCGCGGTGAGGACGATCTCGCGCGTGTAATCGTAGCCGGGCGCGAGCTGCTCGATCAGCGCGCGACATTGCTTGACCGCCAGCTCCCGCTCGTGAGGCGCAAGCGACGACATCGCCGTCGACTGGATTCCCGCGCGCGCTGCCTCGAGAGTCACCGTGATAGTAAGATGCCCCGGTGCGAATCCCAGCGTGGAGTAGAATCCGACGTTGTCCATCGTCCGGGGCATCGTCTCGAGTCCGATTACGCGTGCGCCACGTGCTTTCAACCATTCAACCCCGGACGAGACGATCATTTTGCCAATGCCCTGTCCCTGGTAATCGGGGTGCACCGCCAGCGGTCCCATCCAGCCCTCGACACCAGAGCGGTGCACCATGTTGAAGGCCGCGATGCCGTCGCGCGCGTTGCGCCAGATCATCGCTCCTTCCTCGGCGTCGGTAATCGCGAACTTCCAGACGGCTGGATTGAGGTGAGGTACTCTCACGCCCACCATCCCATCCTTGCGATACCGTTCGGTGAAAGCTTCGCTGAAGACGGCGTTGAGTGATGGAATCTCGCGCACGCTTACGCGCTCCGGAGTTTCCGCCACCCAGGCGTGTCTCCAGTTGCGGGCGAACGCCATCAGACTGCCCCCGCCTCGGCTTCGCGCTCCACAGATCCGTCGGTGGTGCGCTGGCGGCGCGATCCCCGATCGTCGAAGAAACCGCGCTGCTCGCGAATCACGGGCTCGCCACCTTCGGTCTCGCTCACTAACGAACTGCCAGTATCGGCGTCGTAACGCACAGAAATCACCCGATCCACTCCTTCCCGCACCGGCTCGATGTGGGTGATTAGTATGACCTGCTCGAACCGGTCCTGCAATCCACGCAGCAGCTCCACCACGTTGAACCTGCGCGCTTCGTCGAGCGATCCAAATACCTCGTCCAGAATGAGCAGCGAGAAGCTCTGACCCGCGCGCTCGGCGATCATCTGGGAGATAGCCAGTCTGAGCACAAGATTGGCCAGATCCTCCTCACCGCCCGAGAGAACCGGCTTCGGAATTCCGTCCTCGAGGATGACGATGTTGTACTGATCATCCAGCTCCAGCTCGGTATACCGCGCATCGGTGAGCTCGCTGAGAAAAGCGCTCGCAAGCTCCGACAGCTCGGGACGCAGCTGATAATTCAGATGCGTGCGAAGGTCCGAGAACGCGCGGTCCAGCTCGTCGTGAAGTCTGCGGTCGGTCTGCAGCAGCTCCAATTCAGCGACTCGCTTTTTCAGCTCCTCCGCTGCTTCCTGCGCCGCCGCCAGAGCAGCCGTCGCACTCGAGACCTGTTCCTGCGCGCGCGCAGCCGCGACTTTCGACTCCTGGAGCTCCGTTCGGACGCGATCGTAGTCGGCCTTCAGGTCGTTGAACTCTTTTTCGGTAAATGAGATCTGGGCGCGGCGAGTCCGTAGCGTGCCAAGAGTCGACTGAACGCGCATTACTTCCTGGGCGATGCGCGTTTGCTCGAGCTTGAGCTGCGGCTCCCGTTCCAGCATCGCCTGGAACCGTGCTGCTTCGGCTTCCATCGGAGTCAGGCGCTCGACTTCGCGAATGACTTCTGTGTGCCGCGCCGGATCGTAACCGGGCGGAATCCGCGAGATGTCACGCTTCATCTGGATCTGGCGCTGTTGTTTCGCGGCGATGTCGCGCACAATTGATCCCAGCTCCTGCACCGCGAGCTGTACTTTGGCGAGACGACGCTCCAGAGTACCGACCTCCTGCATCACCGCGCGACGCTTCTCGTCGAGAGCGCGCACTTCGTCGGGCATCTGCTCGAGCTGCTCGACGCGCCCCTTGTAGTAGTTGCCGTCAACGTTCACGGTCTCGATCATCTCGTCCAGGTGCTCGACGACTGTATGTAGACTTCCGCCGAGTGGGCGGGCACATGTCGGACACTCGCCGTCCTCGCCGACGGCGACGACGCGATCTCGCTGGTGCTTGAGCTCCGCATACTGTTGCCGCAGCGCTTCGCGCTTCGTTTGCGCTTCCTGCCGGTCGCGCACCCACTCGGTCCGCCGTGCTTCGAGCAGCCCCTGCGTGTCTTCCAATTCAGCCCGCTTCTTCTCCAGCTCCAGCGTCGCTTCCTCTTCCAGCGCCGGCGCGCGCTCGATCTTCGAGTGCCGCTCTTCCAGACGCGCGATCTCCTCACGCAGCGCAGCTTCGGCCTCGAGCAGGGTTTTGCGCCGTCCTTCTTCGCGATAGAGCGTGTTCAGCGCCTGGAGCTCGACGTTCAACGCAAATAGCGGCTCGATCGCTTCGCGCAATGCGTCGAGCTGGGACCGCGCCGCCTGCACACCTTCCAATTCGCGGGTGATGCGCTCGGCGTCACGCCGCAGGGCGGCTTCCCGTTCGTCAGCGATGGTGATCTGCGTGAGTAGCTGTGCCGACTGCTCGCGCTGGCGCTGCACCATCTCCCACCGCGGCTCGACCGCCATCCACTCGCGCTGACGCACCGCCCCCCGATGTGCTGCCTGGTGTGCGCGACTTTCTGCCTCCTCCTTACGCGTTGCGGCCTCGGCCAGTGCCCGCAGAACTCCCTCGGGATCGGGCATTCCGCGCTGCATTCCGTCGATCGAGGCGCGGACGCGATTGCGTTTCTCGCGGGTGAGGTCCTGCGCGATGCGGAGCTTCTCGTAGCCGAGCACCCGCGACAGAAATTGTCCGCGTCCGGCCGGCTTCATCGCCGCCATCACGCTCAGCTCTTTCTGACCGGTGAAGTAGGTGTGGTAAAACTCGGTGAGAGACATCCCCAGCCGTCGCTGGAGCAGATCGTTGACCGCGGTGATCGAATTCGCGATCGGCGAGTCGGAGCCGTCGAGAAAAACCTCCGCGCCGGTGAGGGAGCGGACAATGCGGTAACGGTGCGAGCCGAGCGTGAAGTCGAGCTCTGCCTCGACCTGGGCGCGCGCGCCGGCGCCCATGAATCGAATAGAGTCGCGGTTGCCACGAATCGCCTGGTTGCCGTACAGCGCCCACGCGATTGCCTCGAGGATCGTCGTCTTCCCGGCACCGTTGGGTCCGATGATCCCGGTGATTCCGGTCTCGAAGTTGATTTCCGTCTGGGCGTGCTGACGGAAATTCGTCAGTCTGAGGCTATTTAGCCTCACGCCACCGATTCCTCGCCGGTCGGTCCTGCCACCAGATCCGCTTCGCGGAGGTAATGCAGACCGAGCTCGACGAGAGCTTCGCGATCGATGTTCTCGGTGAGCGACCGTGAACGCAGTTTGTCCCGGACAGTGTCAGCCAGCGACGCGCGTCGGCCGGGCGCGCCCTCGCCTTTTTCGGGACGTACGATTTCCGGACGGCGGGTATCGAGATGGAAGTGCAGCGCCCGGCGCTTGTACTCGCGCAGCGCCTTGTGATCGAGCTCGCGCAGAATGTGGCGCGGGACATCCCGTACCACGAGCCGCACGATCTTTTCGTCGATCCCTCCATCACATCTGTCGAGCGCGTCACGAATCGCCTCGTCGAGAGAGGCGGGCGACAATCCGGCGCCGGAGAGCGGCGCGAGATCGATCCAGCGGCGTGCCGGCGCGATGGCGTGGAACTGGTGCGTCCGGTTGGCGAGGTCGTGCTCGATGATGCCTTTACCTTCGATCCCGGCGTCCCGCTCCTCGGCCATCTCGCCCCATGGATTGGTGCTCGTATAGTCGAGCGAGCCGGAATAAAAAGCGTTCTGCGCCACCGGCCGATACACGTGGTAATGTCCGAGCGCGACGTAATCCCACTTCTCCGCACCCAGCTCTTCGAGCGTGATCTCCATCGGTGAGCGATCGAGCTCGCGTCCGTATTTCGGCAGAACTCCTTCGATCTCACCGTGAAGCAGCAGAATATTGTACTTCGCGTTCGGGTCCGGCTCGAGACGCGGCTTTCCCTGGCCCATGTCCGGCACGGCGAGGATCGCCAGATCATGCTCGGCAATTGAGACCCACTTGGGCTCGCCTTCGATGACGATGATTCCCAGCTGTCTGAAAAGTCCGAGGATGCAGCCGGTTTCCCGGGCGCGCGGAGTGTCGTGATTGCCTGCAACGATCACGATGCCCGCTTCCGGCAGCATCCGCCTCAGCCGCTCGAATTGCAGGAACGCCGTGAGGATCGCCGGATTACTTGGCCGCACGGTGTGGAACACGTCACCCGCGACGAGTACCAGATCCGGCTGCAGTTTGATCACGGCGTCTATGACACGTTCCAGTGACTTGGCGACATCATGCTCCCGCTGGTTGATGCCGACGGGTGTCTGTCGCTGGTACTGTCTGAAGCCGAGGTGGATGTCTGCGAGGTGAACCAGTCTCATCGCGCGCGCATTGCCCTTATCCATTGGGTGATTTTCGTCCGCACCTGCATTGGCGCGCGCGGGGGCTCGCCCTTGCGTCCCTGCGTCGATGCGATGGTCGACCTCACCGTGATACTGCTGCGCGAATCGGTGATCCAGCCGAGCCGTCGATCGATCTGAATGGTGCCTGACAAAGTGCCAGACGTAGTATAGCTCGCATCGGGAACCGCGGCGCCGCTTGAATTCAGGCGAGACATCGTTCCGTGAAGCGACACGTATGCAATGTCACCGTTCCTCCCGAGTGAGTCGAGACGGAACGTCGCCTTCACCAGGCCGTTCGCGCCGGGCTCCCCGCTCAACGGGATCTGCATCTCACGGGTCCACTTCTCTCCGACCTTTACCGCCTGGCGCGCGAGCATGGCGGGCATTCCGCCGAAGATCTCCTGGAGCTCACTCGACGGGTCCGTATCGCGGACGACCTCCATTCCACCGTCTGGAGAAACCCGCAGCCAGACGCGCTTCGACTGCCAGATCCTCCGCCTGAGGTAGTCGGTGGCCGCGGCTGAGGCCGGAGTCGACTTCACCGAATCCGTGATCGTCTGCATCAATGTCCCGCCCGAGGTCCACTGCTCGGCGATAGCCCGGGTGAACACTTCCACTGAAGTGGTCATCGAGCTCGTCGAGTCCCGTCGGCGATCGCTGGTGGTGCCGGTCATCTCCACCGATTGCGAAAGGTGCATTCGCAGGGTGTCGCCGATGTGTGGGCGGATCTGCAGAAGAACTGTTTGGGCGAATGCCGTCTGTCCGAGCAAGCCGACAGCGAGAAGAGTCCTACGAATCATGCGGCAGCTTAGAAACCGTACGGATCGTTTTCGGGCGCGGATTTGATGCTCGCAGCCATCGGTCTGGCCGGCGTCTGGGCCGGGATGATCTTCCGGAACTGCGCGGTGAAGTACGCCCTCACATTCTCCGGTCTCGCCAGCAGCGTCGCGTTTCGCGCGCGAATGATTTCGTCCTCGGTGTACAGCGCCGTTATCTCCTGCACCCAGGGCAGCGTGATTGTCGGGTCGAGGGGACGCAGCGCGCGAAGGATCGCGGCGTCCAGAGAGACGTCAGCGGATTGGGGATAGCGTTCGGCACCCTCGCGTCCCTGCATCACCGACGGACGCGGGAACCGAACAAAAATCGGTTGGGTGAAATGTGGATGTCGAATCATCAACTGTCCTTTCTCCAGCGTCGCCAGCTTGGTTCTCGTCGCCGGACTCAGCACCGCGTATCCGGGAGTGGCGAGCTCGTCTGCATCCATGCGGCCAAACAACGAAGTCCCCGAGTTCCCGACCACGCGGCGATGAACCTGCGACCGGAATTGCTGCGCGCTGAAGAGCACGAGCCCGAGGTACCGGCCGCGCTCAGCGATGTCGAGCAGCATTTTCCTGACGTAGGTGTCCTGACCATCACCCGGCGCGTATTTGTTGAGCTCGTCGACGAAGACCACTAAATGTTTGACGCCGAGGTCCCGACGCTCCAGGTGCTCGCGCAGCTTGGACACGATCCGAGCGAAGATGAGATCCTGCGCATCTTCCTCGAGGTTGGCGACGTCCACTACGTACACCGTGCGGTCGGTAAAGCTCCCAAAAGGTAGATCGCTTACTTCACCGGTGTTGGTGACCAGTCCGGCGCACCGGGTGGAGATGTTGGACAGTCGGTTCCGAACTTTTCTGATGGTTGCGACGTGATGCGTCCGCCAGCTCTCCCCGTCCTTCTTCTCCATTCCCTGCAGCACGTCGCGGAACCACGCATCGAGGTCCGCAAAGGACTGGACTTTATGCTTCTTGCTCAGCATCGGATCGCTGAATTCCTTGTCGACGACTTGCTCGCGGATGAAGTCGATTAGCGCGTCGGCTTTCGCGTCCACGTCATCCTTGTTGAGCAGCACCTCGGCGAACTGCAGCACCTCACGCAGTCCCCAGGTGAGCGGTGTCACCTTGTCGAGCAACGCCTCGTTGTTGCGGAAGGTGTTGAGCGACAGACCCTTCGCAGTATATGGAGCGAAGTACTCGACCTGCGGAAAAGGCTTCGGATCGACCCGAAGCTTCTCATAAAGCGCCTTGTCGCTGTCCTCGACTTTTCCAGGCTGGTCCAGGTAGCACAGGTCAGGTCCTTTGACGTTGAACGCGACTGCCGCGATCGACCCCTTCTCATCCGGGAAATGCGTGAACAGCGACGCGAGGAGCCACTCGACCGCACTGGTCTTCGTCGCGAGTCCGGACACACCGGTGATGTTAAGATGCGCCGCCTCGGGCCCGAGCAGGAAGTCAGCATCGAGGTAGATCACCGCTTCGGTGCCTCCCGCGCGATACACACCCACCGGAATTCCCGTTGACGCGCCTTCTTTCAGGTAACTGTCCATTCGCAGAGCGATCTGCACATCGGCTTCTTCGGCGAGAAAGACCTGCCCCATGGGAACCGGCTGGAGCGGTTCCTCGGGGATCTGTCTGAGAACGGCGGCCGTGTAGAGCCTGATCTCCGCCCGCTCGCTCGGAGCGTAGCCGGCCGTCGTCGGCAAACCGTCGTGACCGAGCACGTCGTGCATCGGCGACTGGAGATCGGTGTAACTGAACCCCTCGACGACTATTCCATAGATGTGCGGGATGTGACCGTCAATCGGCTGAGATCCCTCTACGCGAACGATTGTCCCGATTCCGACCGGCGAATCGATCGCCGTCCAGAAATGGAACTCGTGCGGCGTGTTCGGCTTCCGCTCCGTCGCGACGACACGGCCCAGTGCAGTGCTCATGAAATGGCTCTCAGAAATTCTTCGCAGTCGCGAATGCCGTAGGACATTTTGTCCCAGCGCCCGTCGGGAAGCGCCAGCGGGCTAGTTTCCGCAATCACCCAGCGCGACACCTCGTCCGCCCTCTCGGCAGCCCGCTCGGATTCCGCTGCTTCTACGCGAACGAGTCCCCACATTGGATCGTGACCATCCGCGTCACGTAGCCGCAGATACCAGCTCAGAACAGAATTGCGGCTGCGCGGTGAGACCCGGAAAATCGACGATCGCTCGCCGCGCTTTAGACCCATGACCGTCCGCAGCGCATCGCCCTCGACGTACAGCGTCCGGTGACTCTTTATGACTCCAATTGCGCAGGACGACGCCGAGACACGGGCGCTGCGACTGATTCCGCCGTCGACGAACAGTGGCGCTTCACCGCGCGCGCACCACGCTTCCGCGAGCTCGTCCTCCAGCGCTTCGCGATCCCGATCCACGGCCCGCGTCGCTCTTTCGAAGAGAGCTACGGGGTGTTGGCTCGGGTACTCGCCGTTCTTGTCCGCCGTCGAAGTGTCAACGATCTGCCAATTCGCCTCACCCGCTTCGCCGGGCGAGATGTTCGCCAGGCTCGGGATGTATCTGAGCGGAGCGTAAATCTTTCGGTCCACCCGGGGTGGTTGATGACCCCAGGTGGTCAAGCGGCGATTGACTCTGACTCTAATCGCCGCGCTGACGGTGCCCAGCACGATGGGCAAACCGAAATGATGTCCGATCACCCGAACCCGCTGAGTGCCGTCGAGGAACGCCCCGAAATCCGAAGTCGTGTCGCGAGAGAGGCCCGCAATTCTGATCGCACGCATCGCGCTGCCTTCCACCAGCTGCGCTGAACGGAGAATCGGAGGATCGCCGGGCGAGGTTTGCTCGAGAGAGCTGGCGCCGTCGATGACGCTCATCTCGGGCAGCCACTGTCTCAGCAATCGAAGCACGGCCCGGCTCGCCGTGTCCGGACCCGCATTGTTCACCAGCACGCTGCTATTCGAGTCCGATGTCCCAAGCTTGCTCGAGATCCTTTTTCGAGTATGCCCTGAAGGCCGTAAGGGTGTGCGTCGACTTGATTCCCGGCACCACCGTCACTTCCTGAGTCACGATCCGCGCGATCGCCTCGTGCTCGGCCACTTCGACCATCGCCACCAGGTCCCATTCTCCGGAGACTGAATAGACCTGGGAGACACCATCTATTCCCGCGAGCTTGGTCGCGCACTCCGCGATTCGCTGGGGCTCGGCCTTTATGAGTACGATGGCGGTGATCATGAGTGTCCCGATGCTGCTATCTTTGGTGGGCGGCGCGGCCGCATAGCGGAAGGTCATATAACGATATCGGCGGGACGGACGCTCCGCCACGTTGCGAATTTGAGGTCATAGATGGCGGAATTGGAAGAAGTTGGTGAACGCGCATCTGCGCAAAGCGCGCGCGTTCAGAATCTCGTTTACACCCTTCCACACACCACGGAATCGATCGCGGAGTTCCTTGCTCCCGTTCTGAGCCGGGTGGACCCTGTTGCTGGTGGGACGCAGGTCCTCGTCGTCACGCGTGACGGTGAAACGGCGCTGACCATCTCCGAGACGATCCTTCGACTTTCCGGACCGGCGGGAATCGAGGTCGTGCCGATCACAACCGCGGCGCGTGCGGGCAGGATTTTCAAAACGCGACCGGTTCTCGCTGTCGCCGGCACGGCCTCCGAGCTGGCCGCGCTCGTGCGTGCTTCGATTCTCAAGACTGACTCGGTTCGGTCGATCGCGTTCGCCTGGATCGACGACATACTCGAGGAAGGCGCGGCCACCGTCGGCGCTCTCGAATCGCTGTTGGGCGAGTTGGGCGAGGCAGGCAGAGTGATCGTCGCGCGCAAAACCAATCCGAAGGTCGAGGATTTTCTCGAGCGCTACGCCCGCCGGGCGCGTCGAGTTGGCGCGCCCGAAACCGAGGCGCCGCAGGTGCCGCCGGATTACGAGATGCCTTTGATCAGGCACGTGACAGTTGCGCGGAGCGCCCGTGCCAGCGCCCTCCGGAAACTGCTCGACGATCTCGATCCGCCGTCGGCGGTCATCGTCGCGCGCGACGAGGCGTCTGCAGCCGAGGCCACGCAAACCCTGCGCACCCTTGGCTACCATCAGGACGACAAGACCATCAACGTCACTCGTGGAGAGTTGGGTAACACCACTACTCACACTGTGATTTTTTATCAGCCACCGGTAACCCCCGCGGAGCTGCAGCGCATCGCCGCGGTGAAGCCGGTCCAGGTCGTGGCGCTCGCCGCGCCCGGTGAGGTTCCATGGCTGCGAGAACTGGCCAGTGGAAGACTGACTCCGCTCAACCTCCACGGTCCGGAAAGACGCGCGCGTGACCGCGATGAGGCTGTCCGTGAAGAGCTGCGCGCCGTTCTGGCGCAGGGCGTTCCGCCACGCGAAGTGATTTCGCTCGAGCCGCTGCTCCGTGAATTCGACGCCACGGAGCTGGCTGCCGCGGCGCTCCGACTGCTCGAGCGCGAGCGGGCGCAACGACGCGCAGCCGAGGCTAATCCGGCTCCGCCGGCGAAGCCGCGCGAGCCCTTTGGCGAGCGAGGCCGCGACGAGCGCCCGCGTGGCGACCGCCCGCGCGAGGACCGACCCCGAGGCGACCGGCCACGCGACGATCGTCCCCGAGGCGACCGGCCACGCGGAGATCGTCCTGACCGCGGAAAATTTAGCGATCGCGGGGGACCGCCTCGCGGAAGATCCGATGGACCCCGCCGCGGCGGGTCGGACAGGCCGGGCCGCGGAGCCCCACCCCGTAGAGATCGCGACCGGTCGTGAGCGGGCCGAGCGGACCATTCCACCAGAGTGGTGGATGGATCGAAGTCATTGCGGGCGTCATGTTCAGCGGAAAAAGCGAAGAGCTGCTGCGTCGGGTGCGTCGCGCGATCATCGCCCGGAAAAGGGTGCAAGTCTTTAAATCGCACCTGGATGCGCGCTATGCCGGCATCTACTCCGTCTCCAGTCACGACGGCCGAACGGTCGAGGCGATCCCGGCCGACTCGGCCGCCCAGATCGGCCAACAGATCGACCCGATGGCCAACGTCATCGCCATCGACGAAGCCCAGTTTCTGGATGACGGAGTGGTACCGCTGGTGACGTCCCTGGCCGGCCGGGGCAGGCGGGTAATCGTCGCCGGAACCGACACTGATTTCCGGGGCGAGCCGTTCGGGGCGATGCCGGAACTAATGGCTATCGCAGAGGTCGTGGATAAGCTGCACGCGATTTGCGTTCTCTGCGGGGGCCCCGCCAGCCGCAATCAAAGGCTGCTCGGGGGGAAACCCGCGCCCTACAACTCTCCGCAGATCATGGTTGGCGGCACCGAGTCGTACGAGGCGCGTTGTCGGATGTGCCACACGGTCCCAGCGGGCGACGCGGCCCAGGTTCCGCTCCTCTAGCAGCTCATCCGCTGCCAAGGGGAAAGTATGCTCGGCGGCTCAAAGCAAAAGTTTATGCGTGACAGGTTTGGAAGAAATTCCTATCTTGGCCCACGCACGGGAGCGGTCCAACCTCAATCCAGTGACAGATGCTTCTCATCGGGCTGACAGGAAACATCGCTAGCGGGAAATCAGAGGTAGCCAGGATGCTGGAGGAGCGTGGCGCCACGCTCATCGATGCCGACGTGCTCGCGCGGGAAGCCGTTGGTCCCGAGACGCAGGCGCTCAGAGATATCGTGAAGCGCTGGGGCAAAGACATTCTGAACGATGACGGCAGCCTCGATCGCGGCGCGCTTCGCCAGATCGTTTTTGCCGATCAGGACGAGCTCGATGCGCTGAACCGGATCGTTCATCCCGGCGTTACTCGACTTCGTGACCGTGAGATTGCCATCGCAAAAGAGCGCGGGGATCAGATCGTCGTCTGTGTGATTCCGCTTTTGTTCGAGAGAAACCTCGTCGAAGAGTTCGACGCAATAGTCCTCGTCGACTCGCCGCGTCCACTCCGGCTCGAGCGTCTCGTCAACACCCGTGGGCTCGAAGAGACGGACGCAATGAACATGATCGCCTCCCAGATGCCGGCGGAACTCAAACGGGCGCGTGCAGATTACTGCATCGACAACAGCGGCTCGCTGGACGATCTGGAGCGAGATGTCGATGCGCTCTGGAGCTCCCTTCAGCGCGATGCGGAGCCGTTAGAGACAGCAGCGCAGGTTTCTTGACTCTGTTTTAGGGCGCGGATAGACTTCGCGCCCGGCAGTCAAGGCGCGCATTCAACAGCGGGGCACAGTGGCAAACATCCCGAACGATCTCCAGTACACCGAAGAGCACGAGTACGTCCGTAAGAATAAGGACGGCACTGCCGAGATCGGGATCACCGACTACGCCCAGGGCGAGCTCGGCGACGTCGTCTACATCGAGCTGCCCAAGGTCGGGACGAAGTTCAACAAGCACGACGTTTTTGGAACCATCGAGGCGGTGAAAGCCGTTTCCGAGCTCTTCTCTCCGATCGCCGGCGAAGTCGTCGCGATCAACGACCGGCTCGACAAGGAGCCGGCGCTGGTGAATACGGATCCTTACGGGGCGGGCTGGATGATCAAGGTCAAGCCGGGTAATCAGGCCGAGATCGACGCCCTTATGAATGCTGGCGCGTACACCGCGCATGTAGGCGGCTGATACAGCCCGTCTTGACTCAGCTGCCCGCCTCGACCTCCGCATAGGCATCCGTCGGCGGGCACGAACAAATGAGATTGCGATCGCCGTACGCACTCTCGACTCTCGCAACAGCAGGCCAGAACTTGAAGTCCTGGCTCCACGGCGCCGGAAAGGCCGCCTTCTCACGCGTGTAAGGATGTGTCCAGGCACTCGCGACAACCCGGCCGACAGGATGCGGGGCGTTCTTTAGAACGTTGTCCTGCCTGTCCGACTCTCCGCTTTCGACTTCCCTGATCTCCGCCCTGATGGAGATCATCGCCTCGCAGAACCGATCGAGCTCCTCCTTCGGCTCACTCTCCATCGGCTCGATCATCAAAGTGCCCGGCACCGGGAACGACACCGTCGGCGCATGGAAGCCGTAGTCCATCAACCTCTTGGCAATGTCTTCGACGTCGATGCCGCTCGACTGCTTCACCACTCGCGTGTCCACGATGCATTCGTGGGCGACCGTTCCCTGCGCTCCTTTGTACAGAACCGGGAAATGCGGATCGAGACGCTTCGCGATGTAGTTCGCGTTCAGGATCGCGATCTTGGTCGCGTACTCCAGTCCGTCTCCGCCCATCAGTTTGATGTAGGCAAGCGAAATCGGAAGAATGCTCGCACTGCCCCACGGCGCAGCTGAGACCGCACCGACCTCATTTCGCCCATCCAGCCTGACAACCGGATGCCCCGGCAGGAACGGCACCAGATGCTTGGCCACGCCGATCGGTCCCATTCCCGGACCGCCGCCGCCGTGCGGAATGCAGAAAGTCTTGTGGAGATTCAGGTGGCAGACGTCGGCGCCGATGTCGCCCGGCCGGCAGAGACCGACCATCGCGTTCATGTTGGCGCCGTCCATGTAGACCTGCCCGCCGTACTTGTGGACGATGCCGCAGATCTCGACGATCGATTCCTCGAACACTCCGTGTGTCGACGGATACGTCACCATCAGGGCCGACAGATGAAGCGCGTGCTCCTCCGCCTTCGCCCGCAGGTCCGCGACGTCGATATTTCCGCGCTCGTCGGTCTTCACGACGACGACGCGCATTCCCGCCATCACTGCGCTTGCCGGATTCGTCCCGTGCGCGGACTGCGGGATCAGGCACACCTTCCGATGCGACTCGTTGCGCGACGCGTGATACGCGTCGATCACCAGGAGCCCGGCGAACTCGCCCTGCGAGCCCGCGTTCGGCTGCAGTGACACAGCCGCGAACCCCGTGATCTCGGCCAGCGCGCTCTCCAACTCGTCGAAGAGCTGCCGATAACCATCGGTCTGATCGAGCGGCGCAAAAGGATGGATCTTGGCGAATCCCGGCCACGTGATCGGCATCATCTCCGCGGTCGCGTTCAGCTTCATGGTGCACGAGCCAAGCGGAATCATCGAGTGGACGAGAGATAGATCGCGCGACTGGAGCTTGTTCATGTAGCGGAGCATTTCCGTCTCCGCATGGTGCTTGTTGAACACCGGATGCGTGAGGAACGGCGTCGTGCGGTTAAACCGCTCGTCATAGCGGGTATCGCTCGTCATCGTGAGATCATCGACACCGAAGTCCGGATCCTTTCCGTCATTGAAGGCGGCGAGGAGGTTCTCGATGTCGGCGCTCCCGACAGTCTCGTCGAGCGCGATCACGATCGTCCGATCGTCCATGAATCGCAGGTTGATTCTGCGGCCCTGCGCTTCGTCGATGATCTTCTGACTGTTCCGTTTTCCGACGGCCACTCGAATGGTGTCGAAGAAATCGTCGTGGACGATGGTAAAGCCAAGGCGCCGCAGCCCTTCGCTCAACGCGGCAGCGAATCCGTGGACGCGCCGCGCAATACGCGACAGCCCGTGCGGCCCGTGATAGACGGCGTACATGCTTGCCACCACCGCCAGCAGCACCTGCGCGGTGCAGACGTTGCTCGTCGCCTTCTCCCGTCTGATGTGCTGTTCCCTCGTCTGCAGCGCCATTCGCAGCGCCGGCTTCCCGTCGGCATCGCGCGACAACCCGATGATGCGGCCGGGAATGTGGCGCTTGAATTCATCGCGCGTCGCGAAGTATGCCGCGTGCGGTCCGCCGTAGCCGAGCGGCACACCAAACCTCTGGGTGTTTCCGACGACGATATCCGCTCCCCACTCGCCTGGGGGGGTCAACAGGACGAGACTCAGAATATCCGCGGCAACCGTGACCAGCGCGCCTGCGCCGTGCGCCGCTTCCACTGTCTTGGTGTAATCGATCACCGCGCCGTCGCTCGCCGGGTACTGCACCAGGACTCCAAAAACTTCCGGACCGATTTTGAAATCCGCGTAGCCAGTGACTCTCACCTCGATCCCGCGCACGCTCGCCCGCGTCTTCACCACATCGATCGTTTGTGGATGGCACTCGGAGGCCACGAGAAAAACTTCCTTGCCGGATTTCCCTTTGAGCGCGTAGCTCATCGTCATCGCTTCGGCAGCAGAAGTTGCTTCATCGAGCAGTGATGCGTTCGCGATCTCCAGACCCGTGAGGTCTATCACCATGGTCTGGAAGGTCAGCAGCGCCTCGAGGCGTCCCTGGGCGATCTCGGCCTGGTACGGCGTGTACGCGGTATACCAGCCGGGATTCTCCAGGATGTTGCGCTGAATCACCGGCGGGGTCACGCAATCGTTGTAGCCCATCCCGATGAACGAGCGAAAAACCTGGTTCTTGGCAGCCAGTGCCCGGAAATAGGTCAGCACCTCGAGCTCGGTCAGGCCCTTTGGAAGGTTCAGCCCGTCGCGCCACCGGATTTTTGGCGGGACCGTCGCGTCGATCAGCTCTTCGAGGTTGGCGTGGCCGAGGGTTTTCACCATTTCGGCGACGTCCCTTTCGTCGGGACCTACGTGTCGCGGAACAAAGGATTCAGCGGGAGGAATCGCCGCGTCAACGTGCTTGATTGTGGTGCTCATAGGAGTGACAATTTAACACGGTATGCACTCTGGGCGCAGTTACAGCCGCTGGCGTTTGCTCATGGTTCCACCGCGCTTTGGCGCTGAGAACATGGCTCGCGACAGCGCGCTACAGACCCGCGCGGCGCGCACGGGAGAAACCGTCTTCAGCGTTTATTCTTGGAGCAAGCCGACGCTATCGTTCGGACGCAACCAGCCGGCGCGAGGACGATACGACGTCAGGAAAATCCGCGAGGCCGGTATCGATATCGTAAGGCGTCCGACTGGCGGGCGGGCAATACTCCACCGTCGTGAGGTCACCTACAGCGTCACGGGCCCGGTGGACGAAGCCGGCTCACTACGGGACACTTACGCGCGGATCAACCGCATCCTGCAGAAGGGACTGAGCCGCCTCGGCATTCTGGTCGAGGCTGTGCCTCGATCCCGGGAAAGAACTCTTTCAGGCGTGCGCAGCTGCTTCGAGACTCCAAGCGAGGGAGAGCTGGTCGCGGGTGGTGCCAAGCTTGTTGGAAGCGCGCAGTGGCGGGAAAACGGTGCGCTGTTACAACACGGCTCCATCCTCGTCGCTGATGACCAGTCGTCACTGCCGGATTATTCCGCTTCGGCTTCACGCGAGGGCGAGTCGATTCCGGCGCCGGCCACACTGGAGGCGTTGCTCGGACGGGCGCCGGGAGCTGAAGAAGTGGCGAACGCGATGTTTGAAGCGGTGCGCACCCTCGAAGATCCCGACGCCACCGAGCTACCTGAAGATGAAGTACGCCGTGATGCGCTTGAACGGGTTCCCCACTTTGTGAATGAGGATTGGACATGGCGCCGATGAGATACGCTCGGATCCTTTGCGCAGCGTTCGTGTGTGGGTGCGTTGGAACCGAGTCGTCCGGTGGCAACGCCGGCGGCACTCTCGCAATCTCGACCGGTGGCGATCCCGACGTCCTCGTACCAGCACTCCTGCAAACCACTACTGCCGCGCAGGTCATCGACCTCGTCTACGAACGGCTCGCAGACATCGGTGACTCTCTTAGCGTCGTCGGAGATCACGGTTTCACTCCGCGACTTGCCGACCGCTGGACCTGGGCGAAGGACTCGCTGAGCATCGCGTTCCATTTAAATCCGAACGCGAAGTGGCAGGACGGGCAGCCCGTACGCTCTAACGACGTCCGCTTCACCGTTGCCAGCACAAAGGATTCGACGCTGGGCTCGCCGAACGCCTCCGTCATCACCAACATCGATTCTGTCAGCACACCAGACTCGGCGACCGCCGTGCTCTGGTTTCACGCGCGCTCCCCACAGCAGTTCTACGATGCGACTTACCAGCTGCCGATCATGCCGGAGCACATCTGGAAGAACATCCCCTTCGCCGGCTGGCGCGCCTCGGAAGCGGCGAAGCATCCGATCGGATCAGGCCAATACCGGTTCGTGCGATGGGTTCCGAAGGCTGTGGTGGAGCTGGCCGCCGACACCGCGAATTATCGCGGCGCTCCCAAGCTGAGTCGGGTGATCTGGAGCATCGCACCCGATTTCACATCCGCGCTGACCCGATTCCTTACCGGTGAGACTGATCTCTTTCCTCAGCTACGTCCGGAAAACCTTCGCGAAGTCGCGAAGCACCCGGAGCTTAAAACTCAGTCAGTTCGCGGGCTCGCATACAATTTTGTGCAATTCAATCTTCGTGATCCGGCGAACCACGACCGTCCGCACCCGATTTTCGGAAACCGCGAGCTTCGTCGCGCCCTGACCATGGCAACAGACCGAGCCGCCATTGTACGAAATGTCTTCGATACGCTGGGCCTACCCGCGCTCGGGCCGACGTTGCGCGTGTACCCGACGACGGATCCGAACCTTCGGCAGATCCCGTTCGATCTTCCACGCGCGCGCGCCATCCTTGACTCCCTTGGCTGGCGAGTCACGACGTCGGACAGCATGCGCACTCGCAATGGCAGGCCGCTTCGTTTCAGCCTTTCTGTGCCGAATAGCAGCCAGGTCCGCGTGCAGATGGCAGTTCTCCTCCAGGAACAGTTCCGCCGTGCCGGAGTGCAGATGGACATCGAGAAGCTCGATTTCCCGGTGTTGGCCGAGAAGGACAGAAAGCGCGCCATCGACGCCACAATCGGACAGTGGAATACCCAACCCAGTCCCGGAGCCGTTCTCGGATCGTGGGGGATCGCTGGGTCGAAGGCCGCCAACGGCAACAACTTCGGATCGTATGAAAACCCTGTGTTCGATGCCAATGTCGACAGCGCGCTCGCATCGTTCGATCTGCCGACGCGCAAGCGCTATTTCACGACCGCGTATAACACGATCATCCAGGACGCGCCGGCTATCTGGCTCGCCGAGCCGAAGCAGATAGTTGGATATCACGGCCGCCTGCAGCTGGCACCCCTGAGGCCCGACGCGTGGTGGATACACATTCCTGACTGGTTCATTCCGCGTGACAAGCGGATCGCCCGCGACACGCTTCCCGGTACGGCAGCGCCCGCTCAACCGGCGGGACAGAAAACCCCGTAGCGGGTGCTACGCTACCTCGCGCGACGGCTTGCTCAGGCGGCGGTGATCGTGGCAATTGTCGCCACGATCACTTTCGCTCTCATCCATCTCGCGCCCGGCGATCCGTTCAGCGCGGTGCTGGACAATCCCAACGTAAGCGAGAGTGTTCGTCAGACGCTGCGCGCGCAGTACGGCCTCGACCGGCCGCTGACCGAGCAGTTCTTTCGCTATGCGGATGCGCTCGTCCACGGAAATCTCGGTTGGTCATTCTCCCACGATCGACCAGTGCTCGAAGTGCTCGGTTCAGCGCTTCCGAACACCTTGCTGCTGATGGGCGTCGCCCTCGTCGCCAGCTTCGGACTCGGTATTCTCATCGCGCTGATCCAGGTGGGGCGGCGGGGCTCGGTGGTCGATCGGGCGTTGGGCGGAATTACTCTGCTCTTTTTCTCGATGCCGGATTTCTGGCTGGCCATCCTTGCGCTCTCGTCGCTGACGTACTGGCTGCCGGTATTTCCCGTCGGTGGCATTGTCGATCCGGTGATGCACGAGTACATGAGCATTGGCGGCAGAATCCTCGATCGACTGAAGCACCTCGTGCTGCCCGCACTCACTCTGACTTTGCTCGCTTCGGCAACCGTTGCGAGGTACCAGCGGGCCGCGCTACTCGATGTGCTTCCTTCCGATTACATCAGAACTGCGCGTCTCAAAGGGCTGACGGAGCGGGAGATCCTTCGCCGGCACGCGTTGCGTAACGCGCTGCTCCCGATCATCACTCTCGTCGGTCTGTCCTTTCCCGCGCTTCTCACCGGCACGTTCTTCATCGAGAAGATCTTCTCCTGGCAGGGCATGGGGTACGCGGTCGTTAATGCGATCGCGACACGCGACTACCTGCTCGTTGTCGGCGGAGTGATCATCGGAAGTATCATGGTCACGGTGGGCAGCCTGATCGCCGACCTGCTCTACTTGTGGGCGGATCCGAGGCTTCGTGGCCACTGAGACGGCGCGGCCGCGCGAATCTCCGCTCGGGGTCGCCGTGCGCGGCCTCCTGCGCCGGAGATCTTCCCGTGGCGCCGCGATTCTGCTCGGCGTGATCATGGCCGTCGGCGCACTGGCGCCTTTGCTCGCTCCATACGATCCGGCCGCGCAACCCGACATCGTCGCCCTCAAGGATCTTCCTCCGTCACTGGCGCATCCGTTTGGGACGGACCCGTACAGCCGCGATGTGCTCAGTCGCGTGCTTTATGGTGCGCGCCTCTCGCTGACCATTGGCATTCTGGCGACGATCGTGAGTCTTACCCTCGGCGTCGCGTACGGCGCGATCGCCGGATATCTCGGCGGAATCATCGACGGGATAATGATGCGAGTACTCGATGCGCTGCTGTCCATCCCGCGATTGCTGCTGCTGCTCGGAGTGCTCGTGGCGTGGCCACACATATCGATCGGCGCTCTCATTCTTTTTCTCGGACTCACCGGGTGGTTCGGCCTGAGCCGCATCGTCAGGGGTCAGGTTCTTGCGTTGAAACACGCGGAATTCGTCACCGCTGCCCAGGCCCTCGGCGCCAGTCGGCGGCGTATTCTGGCGAGGCACGTACTCCCGAACATCGTTTCGCCGGTAGCCGTAGCTGCAACCATCGGAGTCGCGCACGTGATTGTGCTGGAGGCGGGACTCTCGTATCTGGGAGTTGGCGTCCCGCAGCCGCTGGCGAGCTGGGGAAACATCATTCAGGACGGGGTCGATCAGATTGCGACACTCTGGTGGATGTCACTTTTTCCAGGTCTGTTCATGGTGCTGACGGTAATGACGCTCAATGTCCTCGGCGAAGCGCTGCGTGACTCCTACGAGCGCAGGTCCTGATCTGATGGCTTCCCCACTCCTGTCGGTCCGCGATCTCCGCACCTGGTTTTACACAGAAGGCGGCATAGCAAAAGCTGTCGACGGAGTTTCATTCGAAGTTGGCGCCGGCGAGACGGTCGGCATCGTCGGAGAGTCCGGGTGCGGAAAGTCTGTCACCGCTCTGTCAATACTCCGACTCATCCAGCCGCCCGGACGCATCGAGACGGGCAGCGTCATCGAATTCGAGGGAAAGAATCTCGCCACACTGAGCGACGACGAGATGCGACGGATTCGCGGGAACCGCATCTCGATGATCTTCCAGGAACCGATGTCGGCGCTCAATCCGGTGTTCAGCGTCGGTGATCAGGTCGCCGAGGTCGCGCGGGTGCACTCCGGACTGGGTAGAAAGAAGGCGTGGGATCTGGCGGTGGAGACTCTCGCGCTCACCGGCATTCCCGCGCCTGAGGAGCGGGCGAAACAATATCCCCATCAGCTTTCTGGTGGTATGCGGCAGCGCGTTCTCATCGCGATGGCGCTCATCATGAAGCCCGCTCTCGTTATCGCCGACGAGCCGACCACGGCGCTCGACGTCACCATCCAGGCGCAGATCCTCGATCTGCTGGTGCATCTCCAGAAGGAATTCGGAACCTCCATTCTCATGATCACCCATGACCTCGGCGTGATCGCGGAGACCACATCGCGCGTCATCGTGATGTACGCCGGAGAGATCGTCGAACAGGCGTCCGTCACAGAGCTCTTTGCGCGGCCGCACCATCCTTACACTGAAGGATTGATGCACTCGATGCCGCACATCGGCCACGACAAGGAACGGCTCAACGTCATTCCTGGTACCGTGCCCGCGCCAACGAATTGGCCTGTGGGCTGTCGGTTCAGTGAGCGCTGTCCGTATTCGTGGGACCTGCCCCTTCGCGAGCATCCACCGCTCTACGATGTTGGCGCCGGCCATATATCGCGCTGTCATCTCGCGGTCGAGCCCGAGCGTCGCAATCAGCCGCACCCACCACTTGTTGTTGAAGAAGGAGCTGGCGCCGCATGACCGCCGCTACTCGCGTCAACGGCGACGTTCCACTGCTCTCGATTCGGAACCTGAAAAAGGAATTCCCGATCAGAAAGGGGGTCTTCTCGAGGCAAGTAGGCGCGGTGAAAGCGGTAAACGATGTTTCGTTCGACGTCGCTCGAGGCGAGACACTTGGCGTCGTTGGCGAATCAGGATGCGGGAAGACGACGACGGGCCGGGCGATACTGCGACTGATCGAGCCAACTTCCGGTGAGATTCACTTTGAGGGGCGCGACGTGCGCGCGATGGGAACGTCCGAGCTCCGCGCCATCAGACGCGAGATGCAGATCATCTTCCAGGATCCGGTCTCGTCGCTCAACCCGCGCATGACAGTGGGCGCGATCATTCGCGAAGGGCTCACCATACATCATCTCGCCGAGGGCGCGGCTGCGGATGCGCGAGTGAGTCAGCTGTTGCGCGAAGTCGGACTGCGGCCCGAGTACGCCAACCGTTATCCCCACGAATTCTCCGGCGGGCAGCGCCAGCGGATCGGGATCGCGCGTGCCCTATCGGTCGAGCCCAAGTTCATCGTCTGCGACGAGCCGGTGTCAGCGTTGGACGTCTCGGTGCAGGCGCAGGTGATCAACCTGCTCGAAGATCTTCAGCGAGAGCACAACGTCACCTACATGTTCATCGCCCACGATCTCTCGGTCGTCGAGCACAT
>JBJMOT010000130.1:0-41581 GCA_045803585.1 Gemmatimonadaceae bacterium | reverse complement strand
CAGGGCTTTACGCCTTCGCAGAACGTGACGGTCACGGTCACCGCGACCGCTGGTCCGCCGCCTTCATGGGACGCTACGGCGACCCACACGCAGTCTGCAAAGACCTGCGCGATGACCGGTGGTGTGATCACCTGCACCTGATCAGGGCTGACACCAGCCTGAAAGAACGGAGCGTCGAAAGGCGCTCCGTTCTTTTTTTCGTTATCCGCACCTCGCTCGGGATCGAATTGATGGCGGCTGCATTGTTGGAGTGACGCCGCCGACGGTTCGCGCTCCATCGTCATCGGGTGCGGCTAACATGCGCGGGTATTCAAGCCGGTTACACCCTTGTGGAGCTGATCGTTGCGCTCCTTCTCTTCGCGGTCGGCGGTCTCGCCCTCGCAAGTACCAGTGCGGTACTTGGCAAGTCGATCAATAGCGATGGACTGCGCGAGCAGACCGCGCGGGTAGCGGGGACGCAGATAGAGATACTGGCTGCCGGATGCCAACGCGCATCTAGCGGAAGCAAGAGCGACTCGCAGATCAGATCCGAGTGGACGGTCTCGCGCCCGACGCCAAACACAATCGAGATCGCCGAGTTGGTCAGCTACGCCGATTCACACGGACGACGCAGCGACTCCTATCACGCGCTGATCGCATGTCCCTGAAGACGAAGGTGCGCGCCTTCACGTTGCTCGAACTTGCTGTTGTCCTCGCGATCCTCGGAGTGGCCGGCGCGGCGATGGGGATGCTGCTGGTTCGCCAACAGCGCTTCTACCGCGGCGCAAGCGAGCTCCTGTATGCACGCGAGGGAGTACGCGACGCGCTCGAGGTTCTGGCGGGAGACCTGCGCGGCATTGCCGTCGACGATACGGTGAGACTCCTCGCCGACTCTGCGATCGAGATCTACTCGTCCGTTGGAAGCTCGGTGGCCTGTCAGGTCATTGACAAGGAGGTTGGGCTCCCGCGCGCGGTGCCTTCGGGCAACACTCTCAGCGCTTTCGTCGCAGAGCCGGACACGGGCGATCTGGCGTTGTTCTACCGCGCGACCGGCGATGGCAGTTCGTGGGAGCCGCACCGCATTGGCGCATTCTCAGCTCGCGTGCTCGCTGCTGTATGTCCCGCATCTTCCGGGTTCTCGAGTCCGGAAGACATTGCGTCGGGCGCGCAGGGATTCCAGGTAACGCTCGACGCGCCTTTGAGCGCGGACATCCGACCAGGCGCGCCGGTCAGGTTTATCCGCCGTGGGCGGTATAGCCTCTATCGCGCATCCGATGGCTCGTCGTACCTGGGCTATCGGCGCTGCAATGCGCAGGGCGCATCTTCGTGCGGTGCTGTACAACCGCTAAGCGGACCGTACCGCGCCTATAGCGCTAACCCCGCCGCTACCGGTCTCCTTCTCGAGTACTTCGACGACGACGGACACCGGCTGACAGCAGCTTCGTCTTCTCTGAGCCTCGCCCGGGTGGACGTCACTGCGCGATCCGAGAGCAACCAGCGCCTGTCGATTGAAGGTCATACGTTCAAGCCAGCCGATTCGGCGACGGTGTCGATCGCGATAAGGAACCGCCTGCCGTGAAGGAGCGTCAGTCCGCAACAGCTCGACGCACGACCGATCGGAGCAAAGGATTCGCGCTGGCAGCGGCGCTGCTAGCGGTGATGCTGATTGCCGCCCTCATGGCGAGTGTATTCCTGGCGGCGAACGAAGAAACCAGAATCAGCGCCATAGCCGGCGCAAGGCAGCTCGCCTTGTCCGCGGCCGAGTCAGCTGTCGAGCGGACCATTCTGGACTGGCGGGGCGCATCCAGCGATCCGATTGGTATCTCCGGTGTGCGTTCCACCACGATCGACGGGTTCGGCGTGCCGGTCGCAGTCAGCGTCACCCGTCTCGACTCAACTCTTTACTGGATCGTTGCGGACGCCGGTCGCGTGTCGTCTGGTATATCCGCGACCCGACGCATCGGTGTTATCGCGCGTGCGCGCACTAGTTCCGACGGTTCGACAGCAGTCGACCGAATTGCAGGACGATGGTGGTCGGAGCTTTTCTGAGACCATGGTAGCCCATCGTTACTTTCCCGCCAATTGAATCGTGTCTTGTTCGAACGACTGGTGACGGACTCAGGAGGCAGCAGTGCCACTCGGTTGGTCTCCACGCAAACGCAGGCAAACAGGGTCCTTGGGTCGTCACGCCTCTGGTTAGCAGGATGGCGCGGCCCGAGTAACACCCGCTTCTTTTTCAAGAAAGGGCCGCGATGGGGTTATTTGGCCGGAAGAAGACTACCGTAGGGCTCGACATCGGATCAGGCCTGGTCAAGGTCGCCGTGGTCGATCACTCGAAGTCAACGCCAGAACTGGTCAAGGTTGCGATCACTCCGCTTCCCGATGATGCCATCGTGGAAGGCGAAGTCATGGATCCGCACCTCGTCTCGGACGTAATTCGCACCACGATCGAGTCGGTAGACGCCAACACCAAGGCGGTAGTCGCCGCCGTTGGCGGTCGCGACGTGATCATCAAGCGCATCAAGACCGAACGCGTGAAGGAGCAGCAGGCGCGTGAGCTTATGCGCTGGGAAGCCGAGCAGCACGTGCCTGACGTCGATTCCGTGGAGCTCGATTTCCAGATCCTCGAGGATGATGGTGGCAGCAGGGACGAGATGAGCGTTCTGCTCGTCGCAGCCAAGCGCGACCTCGTGGAAGCCAAGCTCCGCATTCTGGCTGAAGCCGGGATAACGCCGAGCTCGATGGACGTGGACGCCTTTGCGCTTCACAACGCATTCGAAGTCAACTATCCGGCCGCGATGAGCGGCGCGGTCGGCCTGGTCAACATCGGCCATGAAGTAACCAACATCAACATTCTCGACGACGGTGTCCCGATTCTCACGCGCGATCTGCCGGTGGGAACCCGTCGTCTTCGTGAAGATCTTCAGCGCGAGCACGGCCTTTCCGCTGCCGACGCCGAAGCTCTCATTAGAGGATATGACCGGTCGCCGCAGCTGGACTCGGTGATCGCAGCGCGCACCGAGGAAATTGCAACCGGCCTCGAGCGCGCAATCGCTTTCCTCTCGACCTCGCTCAAGGGCGATGGGCAGATGAAGGCGGTCTATACCTGCGGCGGCGGATCACGCACGCCGGGTCTTACCGAATCACTTGGGCAAAGACTCAAGAAGCCTGTGGAGCTCGCGAATCCTCTCGCCACGATGTCGGTGCGCGAAGGAGCGCTGGAGTCGCTGGTGACCGACGAGGTCGCCCCGCTCCTCATGCTTTCCATCGGTCTTGCCCTGCGCAAGAACTAACCCCGGAGCACAGACACAATGATCGAGATCAATCTCCTCCCCGGGGACGCGAAGAAGAGGAAGAAGGGCGCCAAGACATCGTCAAGCGCGCGCATCAACTTCAATCCCAGACAATGGTTCGCGGGGATCACAGAGAAAATCACCGACAAGTACATGCTCGGTGCGGTCGCCGCCGTTGGAGTTTCGGGCGCACTCATCGTGCTGCTTTTCATCAGCCAGACGGCGAGAGCGGCGATGCTGGAATCGCGCGAGACAAAGGCAGTGAAGGATTCCGCGCAGTACAGCGCCGTCCTCACAGCCAAGGCACGCGCCGAGGCGACCCGCGACTCGCTGTATCAGCAGATCGCGGTGATCAAGTCCATCGACGACTCGCGTTACCTGTGGTCGCACCTGATGTACGAGATCAGCAATGCGCTGCCCCAGTACACCTGGCTGACCGAGGTTTCACAGACCAGCAATCCGAAGAGCGTCGCCGCCGCTGATACCACGAAGAAGGCAGCGACACCAGCTGATACGAGCACCAAAGAGTCACCCCGCGAGAGGGCGCTTGCACGCGATCGCGCCAAGAAGGCGAGAGCCGATTCACTGCTCGCCGATGCGAAAACGGTTGAGTTCAAGATCATAGGCCACACCGTCGACATTCAGGCACTCACGCGCTTCATGAAGTCGCTCGAGGCGTCGCCGTTCATACAGAACGTCCAGCTCAAGCAGTCTGATCTGGTGCAGGCCGAAGGGAAAGAAGTCACGGAGTTCACACTGCAGGCGGAGACCCAACCTCCGCCTCCATTTGCAGTCAAGACCGTTCCACTCATAGTCTCGGCGGTGCGCTAATGGCTTTTGCCGCGAACATGACGAAGCGTGAGCAGACCATGGCCGCGATTGGCGTGGGTGCAGTGCTGCTGCTCGGCGCATACTGGTATTTCCTGTACAAACCGAAATCGGCAGAGATGACGGTTATCCAGGCGCACGTCGACTCGCTGGATAAGAAGAACCAGCAGGCGAAGGCGGACATCGCTCAGGGCAGCTTGCAGAAACTGAAGGCGCAGGCGACCGAGTACGACCAGAGTCTCAAGATCATGAGGCAGCTCGTGCCGAGGAGCAACGAAGTGCCCGCGCTACTCGAGGATATCTCGACGGCGGCGCGCCGCGTCGGACTCGATCTCGCCAGCGTGGAGCCGATGCCGGTTCTGCCCGGTGAGCAGTTCGACACCTATCGCTACAAGCTCGGTGTTATCGGCGGCTACCACCCGGTCGGGCAGTTCCTCAGCAATGTGGGCTCGCTGAACCGGATCATCGCGCCGGTGACGATGCAGATCAAGCTGCATCCGGTTAGCGCTCAGACCAAGGCACGAGTGAAGAAGGGTGAATCGCTCGTCGACACCGAGTTCCAGGTGCAGACCTACGTAGCCCGCACAACGCCATACGCTCCGCCATCGGCGGTGAAATAAGATGAAGCGACCATTCTCTTTCGCACTGATTTTCGTGGCCGCGGTCGCCAACGGTGCCTCGGCCCAGGCGCGCGCGCAGGCGACATCGCATCCGTCGCCGAACACCGCCGCTAACACCTCAGCGTCCAAGACTTCAACGCCGGCACCAAAGGCTTCCGCCCCAAAGACGCCTGCCCCGGCGGGCGCGAAGGGCTCGCTGCCGCTTCCGGCTCCTGCCCCGGCGGCTGATACATCGCCAAAAGTGTTGATCAACCGTGAGGTTTTTCAGTACGAAGGCGACGGTCGTCGCGATCCGTTTGTGTCGCTGCTGACCACTTCCGACCTGAAACCTCTCCTGACCGATCTGAAACTGGTCGGCGTCGCTTACGATCCGCGCGGACAAAACTCTGTTGCGGTTTTGCGCGATGTCACGTCTAAGGACCAGTACAAGGTAAGAGTTGGCCAGATACTCGGCAGAATGCGCGTCGCGGCCATCCAACCGAAAGCAGTGATTTTCACGATCGAAGAGTTCGGTTACAGTCGTCAGGAGCTTCTGCCGATAGCGCCGCCCGATTCGACTAAAATGAGGCCCCGTCAATGAGCATGTTGAAGGCGCTGCCAGCAGCGGCGCTCCTGTTCCTGCCCACGGCTGCGACCGTTCACTCAGTCAGTGTAGTCCCGTCGTCCGGGAAGACTGAAGTGGTGATCGGGGTCAACGCCGCCGTCGAAGTGCAGGACTTCACGCTCGACGCACCCGCCCGGGTAGTGGTCGACATGAAGGGAGCGACCCTCGACATGCGGTATCGGACCTATGACAAGGTCTCCCGCGGCGGCATAACGAACGTTCGCTACTCGCAGTATCGCCCGAACATCGTCCGCGTCGTGATCGAGCTGGACGAGAAGCACCCATACGAAGTGAAGCGCAACAGCGGTGAGGTTCGCGTCTCCGTGACCGGCGGCAAGACTGCCGATTACAGCTCGTGGTCTTCTTCGTCGGCGACCACATACGCAGCCGCTCCCGCGCCGACGCCGGTGCGTCCGGTTTCGACAACGTCAGATGCAACGAACACCGCGGTACCAGCTGCTCGCCCGGCGTGGAAGCCACCCGCAACGAGACCGGCCTACACCGCGCCCGCGCCATCGACGGTGGTCGCCCAGGTCGAGACGTCGCCAGCTCCGGCAACTACACAGGATGATTATGTAGCACCCGTTTCGGAGCCGACGCGCACCACTCGCGCGACGTCCGATTACGTAAAGACGTCCAGCCTGTTCGTCGCGACGCAACAGTCGCAGCAGCCGCCGATTACGGTCACGTTCCAGGACACCGACATTCGCGATGTGATCGCGTCGTTCGCGGCGTTCTCGGGTCGCACCATCGTTGTCGGTAAGGATGTCACCGGAACGATCACCGCCGAAGTCAAGAACCAGCCGTGGGACGTCGCGCTGCGCGCGATCCTCCAGGGCCAGGGTCTGGCAGCCTCGGAAGATCCCATCTCCGGCATCATCACGGTCGACAGCTACAGCAACATTCTGAACCGTCAGGCGTCGGAGCCGCTGCAGACGCAGCTGGTCTCGATCAACTACGCTCGCGCGACCAACCTCGTGCCGACGGTGCAGCAGCTCCTTCAGAAGGACTGCCTCGCCAACGCCCAGATTCCTTCGAGTGGCAACGTCCAGAACAATTCCCGCCCCAACTGCGTCGCCCGCGGTCTGGTGGCCGCTGACAGCACGACCAATACACTGATCATTACGGAGACGGCTTCACGCCTCGCCGACGTGCTGCAGTACGTGCGCAACCTCGACGTTCGCACGCCGCAGGTCGGCATCAAGGCGAAGATCATCTTCGTCAATAGAACCAACATCGAAGACATCGGGCTCTCGTACGATCTCGGCACGGGCACCGACCAGTTCTTCAGCCAGCTTATCAAGCGCCCGGATCCTTCGACGCTCAAGCCGATCGACACCAACGGCGACGGAGTTCCTGACGCGCTCGGCGGCGGCACGCCCTTCCAGGGCGACAGAATTCTGCTCGGGGGCAACGCGCTGTCGGCGATCGCGAACGCGAATGCGCGAGTCGTAAACCCGGCGCTCAGCGTCGTCTTCTCGACCGCGCTCGGCAAGTTCCAGCTCACCAGCTTCCTCGACGCTTTGCAGGAAGTTCGCTTGGCGGACTTGCAGGCGGAGCCGAGCATCGTGACGCTCGACAACAGACAGGCATCGATCCAGGTCGGTCAGGAAATTCCGATCCGAGTGCTCGACGCGAATACCGCGAACATTTCGGGTGGCGGCAATCCGAACCAGCAGCCCCGCGCGACAGTTCAGATGAAGCAGGTCGGTATCATCCTGACAGTCACGCCGCACATCACCAACAACCGGCAGATCCTGCTCCTGCTGCATGCTGAGAACTCCGACGCGCAGCTCGCTTCATCAGACGTCGGGTTCATCTTCGGCAAGCAGGCCGGCGATACCCAGCTCCTCGTAGGCGATGGCGAGACCGCGGTCATTGGCGGACTCACCGTCACCCAGACCACGCAGTCCAAGTCGGGTATTCCGATACTCGTCGACCTGCCGCTCATTGGCAGACTGTTCGGCGAGACTCGTACCGACGACGAAAAGCGTGATCTCCTCATACTCGTCACGCCACACATCATCGATGACGGCGCGCCGATTCCAGGCGCCTCGTCGAACCCGATGCCACCAGCCACCCGTTAAAGGTGACTCGCATGCATAAAGTTCCTTTCGGCGCTATCCGCCGCGGTTTCGCAGTAACTGTACTCGCGGCATCGGTCTCACTTGGAGTCGCGGCGTGCAACGAATCGACGTCGATCGATCCGCAGCGGGACCGCGTTCCGCCCACGCTGACGCTCACCGCCGTTGGTGGACGAGCCGACACCGTAATCGCATTCTCAACCCAGGCGAAGGATAACCTCGGGCTGAAGCTGATCCACGTTCAGGCGATCGGTGCCGTCGGATTTGCTTTCGACACCGTGTTCACCAGCGCTGTGACCGACATCCAACTGCCGTTCACGCTCTTTGCCAGTCGCACCGTTCCACCGGGCACACCGGTGACGATCACTGCGACCGCAATCGACGGAGCGGGGAATACCTCCGGCGTCGACACACTCATCATGGCGACGGGTAATCTTCCGCCGCCGCAGGTGCAGGTGCTGAGTCCGTTCTCCGGAAGCTCCGCGGTCGTAGGGAAGTCGATTCTCGTGACCGTCATGGGTAAGGCTGCGACGAAGGTGATGTCGCTGGGCCTTAATTCAACCGGTCCCGTCGTTCGCAATGACTCGGTGCTGTTCGCGAGTCCGATGCTCGATTCGACTACAATGCAGGATACGATCGCAATTCCGGCCAATGCTACGCCGGGAACGCTGACCATCACTCCGTTCCTCCGGGACTCGCTGGGTCAGCGCGCCGTTGGGCCGAGCATCACCATCAATGTCCAGACGGCCGCCCAGATCAACTCTGTGCCGGTGGTCAATCTGTATTGCGTCGGCAATTCCGCATACGATAACGCCTGCGGCCACGTCAGACGCGTTGAAGTAAGCGATACAGTGCACGTCGAAGCCGACGATCCGAGCGGCATCAGTCAGCTCGGATACGAGGTGCGAAGCACGCCTGGTGGACCGATCGACGACTCGTTGACATTCGTTTCCAGTGGTCAGCTCACCTTCGATTCGCACAACTTCAAGATGAGGCTGCCGTACACGACTTTCCCGACCACCGCCTACATCCAGGTGTTCGCGCGTAACTCGAACGGCGTCAGAGCCTATGCCAAGCTCGCGAGCGGTCTCGATAGAATCGATACCGTCACTGTCGTCGCTGGCGTTACCAAGGTTCTGCCCTTCGGCGGACAGGTTGCCGACGCTCTTTACCACCCCGGCAAGGATCGCCTATACCTCACGAACATCACCCGAAATCAGGTCGAAGTCTTCAACCTGGCGGATTCATCGTTCAAGGCTCCCGTGATTGTGGGCTCACGCCCGTGGGGTATCACGGCATGGCCGCGCGACCGCAACGGAACCAAGGGTGACACACTGCTGGTCGCCAACTCTGGCGGCACCCAGATCAGTTACATCAATCTGAATGGCGGGACCAGCGGGAGCGGTCTCGAAGTGTTCCGCTACCTATTGCCGAACATCGTCGTCGCAACGATCACAACGACGACGTCCGCGACGAGCGGTCTCCCGATTCAGGTGAAGACCGTCTATGACTTCAGCGATCGTCCGCAGTACATCGGCGCTACGTGCCACGAAGTGGGCGGTATTTGTCAGGACGTCATGCTGACGTATTCGACTACGCCTACGCCTGGACAATCACCACCGTTCTCGGATCTCGCCGGCACTCTGCGCTGGGAAAACCTGACGAAGGGTGTTACGGCGGCCGGCAAGTCGGATTCAACCACTTCGCACTTCTTCTTCGAGCAGGCGATCGGCCAGGACGGCGCACGTGGTGACACACTTGAGATCGAGCGGTGGGATGCCGATGGCGTTGGGCACGCGGTGCTGGTGCCGGCTTTCAACCCGTTAGGTTCATCGGTCGTGATCGCCCGGCGGCTGGCGTTCCGTGACACCACTTTCGTACGCAGCTCGGGTAACTTCCGCCGTTCAGTGTTCGGTGAGGGTGGCAGCGTCATCAACAGTCGCGCAATGATGTATGACGTCGACAGAGGATACGATCCCACCATTTGGTGGGTCGACCGCGGTGTTTCTCCGCCGGCGGACGTGACGGACTTCATCGCCAACACTTCGGCGAGAATGTTCGGAGTGGCCATCAACTTCGACGGCGGACTCGCAGCTATTCGTGCCGATTCCAGCTACATCCTGAATCCGGCTCTCCGACTGCTGGGTATTCTGCAGACGACGAACACCAACGCGGGTCTGGATTTCCATCCGCAGAACACGGGGACGTTCTCCTTCCCGCTCAATACACGACTGGCATTTGCCGCGTCGTCGGAGCCGCTGATCGAGATTTACGACACGAACTGCTACCTGAGAGTGGGCACCATTCCGATCAAGGATCCGATCATCGGTCCTATAACGGCGGCGCTGCGGCCGAGTGGCCAGCTGGTGCTGGTGGGAGCGACGGCGCGAGGCGTAGTCATCGCGCAGCTGCCAAACACGTTCACCACCACCTGCCCGTAACTCGCTAAGAAGCACTGAAAAAGCCCGGCCGACCGGCCGGGCTTTTTTCTTTTGTCGGCGATCGTCGGGCAGACTTCGCGGCGGTAGGGGTTGTAATCGAAGCACGTGCTGGTTCTTTTTTGTGCTCATGCTTCGCTTCACCACCGCCGGCGAATCTCACGGACCTGCCCTTGTCTCCATCCTCGAGGGGATGGTGGCGGGTCTTCCATTGGTAGCCGCCGACGTCGACGTCGAGCTGGCGCGTCGCCAGCAGGGCTACGGGCGCGGCAGACGCATGAAGATCGAGTCCGACCACATCGAGTTCCTTTCTGGCGTGCGTGCCGGCGAAACGCTCGGCTCGCCCATCGCGATGGTCGTCCAGAATCGCGACTGGAAGAACTGGCAGGAGATCATGGATCCGGCGCCGCGAGAGGGTGATCCTGACCGAAAGCGCCAGGTGACGCGTCCGCGTCCAGGGCACGTCGATCTCTCGGGCATGCTCAAGTACAATCGCGATGACGCGCGCGATGTCCTGGAGCGCGCCTCCGCGCGCGAGACGACAGCGCGGGTTGCTTCGGGTGCCATCTGCAAGCGATTGCTACGCGAGTTTGGCATCACAGTCGGCAGCCATATCGTGCATCTGGGTGGAATTGATGCCAGGCGTCCCGAGATCATGCCGACCGACATCAATGCTGTCGCGGACGAATCGCAGCTCCGTACGCTAGACGCCAATGCGGAAAGGGAAATGATCGCTCGCATCGATGCCGCCAAATCAGAGGGCAACACTCTCGGCGGGACCGCAGAGGTGATATGCGACGGTGTGCCAGTCGGACTCGGCTCCCACGTTTCGTGGGGCAGGAAGCTCGATGGCAGGCTCGCTGCGGCGATCATGTCGATTCCCGCTGTCAAAGCTGTGGAGATCGGCTTGGGTGTCGAGAGTGCGCGGCGTCAGGGCTCCGATGTCCACGACGAAATTGACGCGGACGAAAAAAACGTACGAGCGGGACGCGTGCGGAGGCGGACCAATCGAGCGGGTGGACTGGAAGGTGGAATCACCAACGGAGAACAGATCATCGTTCGCGCCTCCATGAAACCGATCAGCACGCTGATGCGCCCGCTGGGAACCATCGAGATGAAGACACGCGAGCCCGCGCAGGCGGTGGCGGAGAGAAGTGATGTCACCGCGGTTCCTGCGATGGGAGTAATCGCCGAAGCGATGACAGCATTCGTCGTAGCGCAGGCGCTCCTGGAAAAATTCGGCGGCGACTCGCTGTCCGAGACGAAGCGCAATTACAACGGCTACATCGCGTCTCTGGCTGATAGAAAGGGACGGTAAGACGTCTGCACCGCATCTGATCCTCGTTGGGCTTCCCGGAGTCGGCAAGACAACGATCGGCAAGGCAGCGGCTCGCCAGCTGGGGAGGCCATTTCTCGATTTCGACCGCGAGATCGAGAAACGCGAAGGATTGGAGGTGCGCGAAATCTTTCGCTTGAGGGGTGAGGATTACTTTCGGTCGATGGAATTCGCGCTGACGCAGGAGCTGAGCGGGACCGGCGGAATGGTGCTGTCACCGGGCGGGGGATGGATCACGCAAAAAAAATCCGTCGAACTTTTGCGTTTGGCTGGACGTATCATATACCTTAGAGCGTCACCCGAGGCAGTTGCGCGTAGATTGCGCCGGGTGGAGACCCGCCCGCTCCTGGCGGGGCGTGACCCGGTGGTAGCGCTCCGGGAGTTGTACGAAAAAAGGCGCGCTTTGTACGAGACAGCTGACGCCGTTCTCGACACGGAACGCCTTGCAAGACAACAACTTATAGCAAAGGTCGTCGAGCTCGGCTCGACCATTAAATAACAAGCTACGCCATGTCTGACGGGATTCCCAATCAACCTACATTTCGGGTCATGGGACCACATGAACGGGGGCGTTTTGCACCCGAAGCATGGGGCCACCTCTTGTCTCTGAATGGGTCGGGCGCCATAAACGGGCTGGAGCTCGAGCACATAATCGAAAGAGCGCTGATGCAATTCGATGGACGCATCGCGCTCGACGACTTGCGCGGACTGCTCGAGGGCACGGGCCTGGAAGATTCGTCGGGAAGCGGCGACAACACTACGGTGCACTAAAGAAAATGGCGAAAGCTAAAGTAGCCAAAAAAACGAAGCGCGCGACGAAAACCACACCCAAGGCCAAGTCGACAGCGCGTGCGAGCAAATCGCGCAAGCAGGTCGCCGAGGACCTCGACGGGGATCATCAGCACGAGCCTGGCTCGACTTCGCTCGTAATCGTCGAGTCGCCGGCCAAGGCGAAGACAATCGGCAAGTACCTGGGCCGCGGGTACCGCGTGCGCGCGACGGTTGGTCACGTTCGGGATCTGCCTGAAAAGAAAATCGGAATCGACATCGAGAACGGCTTTCAGCCGGAGTACGTGACGATTCCTGGAAAGGAGAAGACCGTCGCCGAGCTGAAAAGCGCGGCGCGTGATTCGCGCGAGATCTTCCTCGCCACCGACCCCGATCGTGAAGGTGAAGCGATCGCCTGGCACGTCGCCCAGCAGATCAAATCCAAGAATGGCGCGCCGGTGAGGCGCGTCCTGTTCCACGAGATCACGCGCGACGCCGTTCAATTGGCGATTCAGAACGCGGGCGACATCGACGAGCGCAAAGTTGACGCGCAGCAGGCGAGGCGCGTTCTCGACCGACTCGTCGGCTACAAGGCGAGTCCGGTGCTGTGGAAGACCGTAAAGAAGGGAATTTCAGCCGGACGAGTACAGACGGTAGCGCTGCGCCTGCTCGTAGAGCGCGAGCGCGAGATCCGCGCGTTCAAAGCTGTCGAATACTGGACGGTCGAAGCGCTGCTCGAGGAAAACGGCCAGCAGTTCACTGCGAAGCTGCACCTGCTCGACGGCAAGAAGCCCGTCATCAGCAACGAGAAAGAGGCGAACGACATTCTCGCCGCGCTCAAGTCGCGCAAGACGTTTCAGGTCACCGAGATCAAGCGGCGCGAGCGCAGGAAGAATCCCGGCGCCCCGTTCACCACCAGCACGCTCCAGCAGGACGCGGCCAAGAAGCTCGGATTCGGGTCCAAGAGAACCATGCGCCTGGCGCAGGATCTCTACGAAGGCATCGATGTGGGTGAGGATGGACCCACGGGTCTGATCACCTACATGCGTACCGACTCGACCCGCGTTGCGGCTTCGGCAGCCGGCCAGGCGCGCGACTACATCAAGATGATGTTCGGAGAGGAATATCTGCCCGACGGACCGCGTCTCTACATGGACGGCAAGTCGAAGAACGCCCAGGACGCGCACGAGGCAATTCGCCCAACGGATCCGACGCGCCGTCCTGAGCACATTCGCAAGTTTCTCAAGGAAGATCAGTACAAGCTCTACGAGCTGATCTGGCAGCGATTCATGGCGTCCCAGATGGCGCCGGCAATTTTCGACACCACAACGATCGACTTCGACTTCGATCGATTCCTGTTCAGGGCCACCGGCAGCGTCGTCAAGTTCGATGGCTACCAGAAGCTGTACAAGGAATCGCGCGAGGCCGAGGAAGGAAAGCCACTCGAGGCGGAGCAGGGTCTTCCTGCCGTTGAGAAGGGCGAGGAGATCCCGGTTAAGTCGATCACGCCATCGCAGCACTTCACCGAGCCGCCCCCGCGCTTCTCCGAGGCGAGCCTGGTGAAAGAGCTGGAGCGCCTTGGCATCGGCCGGCCTTCGACCTACGCGTCGATCGTCTCAACATTGGTCGATCGTCGGTACGCGATGCTCGAGCAGCGACGTTTTTTCCCGACCCAGCTTGGCGAGCAGGTCGAGAAGGTCATGGTGAAGAGCTTCCCGGACGTCTTTAACGTCAAGTTTACATCACACATGGAGACCGACCTCGACAAGATCGAGGAAGGCGACGTGAACTGGCGTAAGATGCTCGGCGATTTCTACGGCCCATTCGCGATTGCGCTCAAAGGCGCCGATATCGAAGCGCTGATTGGAGAGGCGCACGATCTCTCCTCGCTGTCAACCGAAAGGTGTCCCGATTGTGGAGGCAAGCTGGTGCCGCGCGGCGGATTCTTCGGGCCGTTTCTCGCGTGCGAGAATCATCCGAAGGAATGCAAATACACGCGCCCGCTCCGCGGCGATCGCAAACCGGCGCAACCAACCAACGAGATTTGCCACGAGTGTGGCGAGCCGATGGTAATCCGTCACGGACGCTCTGGCGAGTTCCTCGGTTGCAGCAAGTTCCCGAAGTGCCGCGGAACGCGCTCGATGCCCACTGGCGTGAAGTGTCCGAAGGACGGCGGCGACATCGCGGTCCGCCGGTCCAAGAAGCGCGGCAAGGCATTTTACGGCTGCTCCAATTATCCGAAGTGCGACTTCGTCGTCTGGGATAAACCGGTCGCGGAGACCTGCCCGGAGTGTGGTTACGTCGGCGCCGAGATGAAGTTCACGAAGGCCCGCGGTGATTACCGTCGCTGCATCAAATGCGCGAACGAGTGGGATGTCGCGCCGACACCCGAAGCTGTGGCGGTGTGAAGCGGGAAGCGGGAAGCGGGAGGCGGGAGGCGGGAAAGCGGCAGAACGATTCTGCCGTCACCGTTGTGGGGGGAGGCCTTGCCGGATCGGAGGCCGCCTGGCAGCTCGCCTCGCGCGGCTTCGACGTAACTCTTCATGAGATGCGACCGGTTGTAACGACCCCGGCGCACAAGACTGACAGGCTGGCGGAGCTGGTCTGCTCGAATACGTTCAAGAGCACAGAGCTGACCAACGCGCATGGGCTGTTGAAGGCAGAGATGCGGCTGCTCGGGTCTATAGTCCTCGAGGCTGCGGACTCGGCGCGAGTGGCTGCTGGCAGCGCGCTGGCGGTGGATCGTGACGTGTTCTCGGCGGCGGTCACCGAGAGGATCGCAACGGAGTCTCGGATCGAAGTGGTGCGCGGCGAAGCGACGAGGATTTCCGCACCGTGCATCGTTGCCACCGGGCCGCTGACCTCCGACAAGTTCGCCGAGTCGATTAAAGCGAAGCTCGGAACAGGTGCCCTGGCTTTCTATGATGCGATTGCCCCGATCGTCGCGCGCGAATCCATCGACGAATCGATTGCATATCGCGCTTCGCGCTACGGGAAAGAGACCATGGATGGCGCGGATGGGGGCGGTGCCTATCTCAACTGTCCGATGTCGCGCGAGCAGTATGACGCGTTTCTCGATGCGTTGATCTCGGCCGATCAATACCATGGCCACGAGTTCGACGAGGTGCCGTACTTCGAGGCGTGCATGCCCGTCGAGGTCATGGCGAAGCGAGGACGGGATACTCTGCGCTTTGGACCACTCAAACCGGTTGGCCTGCGCGACCCTCGAACTGGTCGGGATGCTCACGCTGTCGTGCAGCTGCGTCAGGAGGATCGCGCCGGAAGAATGTTTAATTTGGTTGGATTCCAGACGCGGCTGCGAATTCCGGAGCAGCAGCGCGTTCTGAAAATGATTCCCGGGCTCGAGCAGGCGGAATTTCTCCGTTATGGCTCGATTCACCGCAACTCATATCTGAATTCTCCCGCGGCGTTGACACCGCATCTTTCAGCGCGGGATGAGCCGAAGGTACTGTTTGCCGGCCAGATTACAGGCGTCGAGGGATACACCGAGAGCTCGGCGACGGGATTGTTGGCCGGAATCAATCTCGCCCGTCTGCTTTCCGGCGAAGACGCGGTGGTGCCTCCGCCAACCACCATGCTTGGTGCGCTGTACCGGTATATGCGTGAAGCCAATCCGAAGCATTTTCAGCCAATGAACGCGAACTTCGGGCTGCTCGACGAGCTGCCACAGCCTGTGCGGGACAAAAAGAAAAAAAGAGAGATGTTCGCGGACCGTGCGCTACGCGAAATGCAGGAGTGGATAGATGCAAACAACATCACCGGCGCACTGACCGCTCGCGCATGAGCAAGCCGAGCAGACGTCAGCTTGCCGACGCCCCGGTCGAGGAAGCCGTACCAGCGACGATCGAGGATTACCTGACGCATCTGGCGAAGGAGCGCGACGTCTCGCCCAATACTGTGATTGCCTATCGTCGCGATCTCGAGGAGTTCGTCGCCTTCCTCGGGACATACTACGGTGCGCGCGAGTGGTCGTGGCAGGGCATCGACAGGCTGGCGATCCGGGGATTTCTGGCGCACCTGACGCGCAGGAAACTGAACAAGAGATCGGTTGCGCGCAGCCTCTCCGCGGTGCGGAGCCTATACCGCTATCTCCATCGCAATGAGCTCGTCGATGCGAATCCCGCGCGCGGCGTCAACACGCCGAAGCAGGACAAGTACCTGCCGGGTTATCTCGATCGTGCGCAGATCGAGTTGTTATTTCAGTCGGCAGAGCTGAAGGCGCAGGAGGGGCGCTTTCCCGACGTGAGAAATTGCGCGATCCTGGAGCTGTTCTATTCGACAGGGATGCGCCTGTCGGAGCTTCGCGGCATCAATCGGATGGACATCGACCTGTTGTCGCAGCAGGTGAAGGTTCGAGGGAAGGGAAGGAAAGAACGCATCATTCCGCTCGGCGATCACGCGCAGCTCGCACTCAGAAACTACGAATCGAAGCGTGACGAGTTGTTGCGCGGCATTGGCCAATCCGGCGATCGCACCGCTTTTTTCCTGAGTAGTCGCGGCAAACGGATCTCGGTGCGCGCGATCCAGAACGCAGTGAAGGGCTTTCTGGACAAGATCGACGAGAGCTCCGGCCTTTCGACTCACTCGCTTCGACACACTTTCGCGACGCATCTGCTCGACGCTGGCGCTGATCTGCGGGCCGTCCAGGAGCTGCTCGGCCACTCGTCCATCTCTACGACCCAGATCTACACGCACACAAGCATCGAGCGGCTCAAGCAGGTCTATCAAAAGGCCCATCCACGCGCATGAGGTGGTAAAGCGGCTGTAATCGTATGTGTCGCGCGGCGCGGGCACGATAATGGCCTGCCTGCCCGATACGCGCGCAGCACGGCGCGATTGCTTCACTGAAATCAACGCTTACCACAATGGCGATTCGAACGTTTCGCCTGACGTATATAGATGCGCGTCGTCCCACGGCGTTGCTGGTTGAGACATGACTCTTGCCGCTCCGCGCCAAAACGGCGTTGTAGCGCGCTATGGAGGCATTCTCTGCCCAGCTGAAGCTGGTCGCGCGATTGACGGGTGTATCCGTGAACCGCACAACAATGAGCGGAGTGGCAGTCGCCTTCGCACTGATTGGTTTTCTCTCTTGCTCGGAAGCATCAACAGGGTTGGACGGCCTCGGTACCGATGATTTGTCTGCCGATGCAAACAGAGTGGTGGCGTCGATTCAGGTGCACCTGGTGTCGAGCTCGGTTCAGGTAGGCCAGACCACCCAAGCGAGCGTCACAATGAAGGACCGTCGCGGCAGAGCGATTTCTCGTCCTGTCACCTGGAGATCGAGCGACACTACGATTGCGACCATTTCGGCTTCCGGACTCGCCACCGCGATAAAAGTCGGGACGGCTGCAATCATCGCCAGCAGCGGGGGAGTTACCGGCAGCGCTCAGCTCTCGGTCACATCCAGCACGGCAACGGCTGTTGCCACCGTCACAGTGAGTCTTGCCTCGTCAACGTTAAATCCGGGGCAAACCACGCAGGCTACAGCAACGACAAGGGATGCGAACGGCAACGTCCTGACCGGACGCGAAATTGCCTGGAGCTCCAGCAACACTTCAGCGGCTACCGTTTCGACAGCGGGGCTCGTGACCGCGGTTGCCAGCGGGAATGCCAACATAGTTGCGACGAGCGAGGGCAAGAACGGGAGCGCGCCGCTTACAGTGCAGGCCGCACCGCCGCCACCCCCACCGCCGGCCGGAACGCTTCTATTCCAGGAAAACTTCGAGGACGCCAACATTGCGTCGCGCGGTTGGTACGACAACACACGTGCCGTGCTTTCGACCACTGAGCACATCGCCGGCAGCAACAGTTCGTCGCAGTACCGCTTCCTTGCTGGTGCGAGCACTCCGACCAGTGGAGGCTCACAACGGCACAAGTTCACGCCGTCGAATTCTTTTTATCTGAGCTACTACGTGAAGTACAGCACCAACTGGGTGGGGTCAGGTCAGGCGTACCATCCGCACGAGTTCTACGCGATGAGTACTCTGGACGGCGATTATGACGGTCCTTCCGAGAACTTTCTCACTATCTATGTAGAAGAGAACTATCAGAACGGTGGCCGGCCGCGTCTGGCGATGCAGGACAACAAATCCGTTAACACCAGCAACGGGCCGTTGCCGAACAATCTGGTTGGTGTTACCGAGAACCGCTCTACGGGCGGCTGCAATGGCGTGGTAGAGAGCAACATATTCTCCGAGTGCTATAACACCGGATCGTCCTGGTACAACGACAAGCAGCTCACCGGTCCGGTCGTGTTCAAGCCCGTGGCTGGAGATGGCTACAAGAGCAACTGGAATTTTGTGGAAGCTTATTTCCAGCTCAACACAATCGTTAATGGTATAGGCAAGGCCGATGGAGTGATACAGTACTGGTTCAATGGGACGCTGATCATCGACCGTCACGACATTCTCTTTCGGACCGGTGCGCATCCGACGCTCCAGTTCAGTCAGTTCCTCATTGCCCCCTACATTGGCGACGGCTCGCCGGTGGATCAGTCGATGTTCATCGATAATCTGAGGGTCGCGACGGGGAGAATTCCGTAGCGCCGGTTGCTATCGGGGGTGAGCGCGGACAATCTATGCAGCGTATGAAGCGTCACCATTGGATTGTCCGCGTCACTCACTGGGTGAACGTCCTCGCCATCATCGTGATGGTCGGCAGCGGGCTTCGCATCTTCAACGCCTACCCGGCGTTCGCGCGTAAGGGAGAGATTTTCTGTTGCTATCCCTTTGAGCACAAGCCGATACCTTCCTGGCTGACCTTCGGCGGCTGGCTCGGCGGGGCCAGGCACTGGCACTTCGCCGCGATGTGGCTGCTCGTAGTCAACGGAATCATCTACCTCAGCTTCGTCTACCTCCACGGAGAGTGGCGCGACCTCGTTCCCGGAAAAGGCGACATCCGCGACAGCTGGCAGATGGTCAAGTTCTACACGTTCCGTCGCAAGAATCACCCGCATCAGGGGAAGCACAACGCGCTGCAGAAAGCGACGTACTTCACACTACCGTTGGCGGGCGTGCTGGCAGTGCTCACAGGTATCGCAATCTGGAAACCCGTTCAGTTTGCTCCGTATACGGCGCTGTTCGGCGGCTATGTGTGGGCGCGGTACTGGCACTTCCTCGCCATGCTGATAATCGTGATTCTGAGCGTGGCGCACGTCTTCATGGTGTTTGCGGTGGATCCATACTCGCTGCCGTCGATGATTACGGGCAATTACGATCCTTCGCTCTCGCCGGAAGCGCGAAATGCGCGGCCGTTCTATCATCTTCTGCCCAGACGCGCAGCACCGCCGCCGGCAGCAGCGCCACCATCGGGCACTCCGACATGAGCGCTCACGACGATGACGGAATCTTTCGTTTCGTAGACGGAATCGATCGACGTGAATTCCTCGTGCGCGGGACGGGCCTCATCTCGGCGACTCTTCTCGCGGCCTGCAATTCACGTGGGCCAAAAGCCGCCGACAGGCTTCTCAAGTACGCCGAGCGCAAGAATTTGGTCCTCGAACGAAAACTGTTCCGGCATACTTCGATGGATGTCGTGCAGGCCGGCGCGAACGAAGCGGGAAACAAGCTCCCGAGTTATTACGTGTCGCCCTCGGTGCCCGTGTGGGACGAGGCCGCGCGCGGTAAGTGGTCGCTCGAGGTGAGTGGGCTCGTCGCGAACCCTGCGCGGCTAAGCATCGAAGACATGCAGCGCCTGCCACAAGTTTCCAATCGCGTCAATCACTATTGCGTGGAAGGATGGACTGCGGTCGAAACATGGACGGGCGTCCCCTTCACCGAGCTCGCGCGGCTGGTGCGTCCTGATCCGAAAGCGCGCTATGTCGATTTCCAGTCATTCGATGATAACTACCATGAGAGCTGGGACATCGAGAGCGCCATGCACAAGCAGACCGTCGTCGCTTACGGATTGGATGGCAGCCCGCTCGAGCCCGCGCACGGTGCACCGGCCCGCGTGTACTCACCCGTCAAGCTGGGCTACAAGAACACGAAGTACCTGACGAAGATCGTCTTCATGCCCGTGATGAACGGAGGGTATTGGAGCGATCAGGGGTACGAGTGGTACGGCGGTGTTTGAGGTTGCACCTTAGGTATCGCGGCGCGACGCGTACTTCGCCTGCAGCTCAGCGGATGCGAGTTTTGGTCGGCGTCTGATTCAACCGCGAATTCTTTTCTCCCTCTCCCCGTCGGGCCGCGCCGCGAAACAGTAAGACCTCGCGCAGGTACGCTCGATTCATCACCGCTCCTACCAGCAACAGCGCGATCCCCGTCAAAACGGCGATCGTGCCCCACCGCCAGGTGTCCCGGCCGATCAGGGCCGCTGCCATGCACAACGTTCCGAGCGCAACTAAAGTCTGTCCGCCCTTGTTAGGGACCGCGCGGGTGCGGCGGCGGCGTTCACGAAGTGGCGCTACGCCACCAGCTTGCCAGGCATCCAGTAGGATTGTCAGCCCGAAGAGGGCGACCAGCACGCCGATCAGGATTGGCAACTGCTCTGCTTTCATAGCCGTTCCAAATGCAAGAAGGGGGCGCAACTAAAGCCCGCCCAGCCGCGCTTAACGCGGTCGGGTGTTAATTTGGAGCGATGAATCGCGAGCGAGTCCGCTCGACCACAATCCTGGCCGTTCGCAAAAACGGGCAGGTCGCGCTCGGCGGCGACGGCCAGGTCACCGTCGGCCAAACGGTGATGAAGTCGAACGCCCAGAAAGTCCGCAGCCTGCACGGCGGCAAACTGATCGCTGGGTTCGCGGGAGCCGCCGCTGATGCGTTCACACTCTTCGAAAAGTTCGAGGAAAAGCTCGAGCGATACCCGGGCAATCTTCAGCGCGCGGCTGTGGAGCTCGCCAAGGATTGGCGCAGCGATCGGGTGCTGCGCCGGCTCGAAGCACTTCTCGCGGTCACCGATCGCGAGCACGGCTTCATCATCTCGGGCACGGGTGACATCATCGAGCCAGATGACGGCATCCTCGCCATAGGCTCCGGCGGCAGCTACGCCCTGGCCGCGGCACGCGCTCTCGTGCAGAACACGGATTTGTCGGCGAAGGAAATCGTGAAGCGCGGCCTCGAGATCGCCGCCGAGATCTGTGTCTATACGAACTCCAACATCACCGTCCTCGAGCCGAGCTGATGGCATCGCCCCGCACCCAGGCCGCACTGGAAAAGCTGGCCGGTCTCACGCCAAGGCAGATCGTCGAGGAGCTCGATCGCTACATCGTCGGTCAGGGCGACGCTAAAAAAGCGGTCGCCATCGCGTTGAGGAATCGCTGGCGCAGACAGCGCGCGCCAGAGCCGATTCGCGAAGAAATCTCTCCCAACAACATCATCCTCGTGGGGCCCACCGGTGTGGGAAAAACCGAGATCGCCCGCCGACTGGCGCGTCTCGCCGGCGCTCCGTTCGTGAAAGTCGAAGCATCGAAATTCACCGAGGTCGGTTACGTCGGTCGCGATGTCGAATCGATGGTTCGCGACCTGGTAGAGAGCGCTATCAACATGGTGCGCGGCGAGCGCGAATCCGAAGTTCAGGACATCGCCAAGCAGAAAGTGGAAGAGAGACTTCTCGATCTGTTGCTTCCCGTTCCTCCTGACATCAAGCAATCTGCCCCCGCGTCGGCCGCCGCTGGCGGCGGCGCTCACTTGTTCGTCGTATCTCCAGGCGGCTCCGTGTCCACCGAGAACGATGCCTCGGAAGTACGCTACAAGAGAACGCGCGAGAAGCTGAAGGCACTGCTCGAGGATGGCCAGCTTGACGAACGGGAGCTCGAGATCGAAGTCACGGCGCAGTCGCCGATGGTCTTCGACATGATGGTTCCCCAGGGCGCGCCGGAGGGAATGGACAACCTCTCCGAGATGCTCCAGGACATGCTGCCGAAGCGCAGGAAGAAACGCAGTGTGAAAGTCTCCGAAGCGCGGCGCATTCTTCTCGCCGAGGAGTTGGAGAAGTTGATCAACAAGGAAGACGTCACCGCCGACGCGCTGGAGCGGGTGCAGACGATGGGCATCATCTTCCTTGATGAGATTGACAAGATCGCGGGTCAACGTGGCCCGTCCTCGGGCGGACCTGACGTTTCGCGCGAGGGGGTCCAGCGCGATCTCCTTCCGATCGTCGAGGGATCGAACGTTCAGACCAAGCACGGAATGGTGAAGACGGATCACGTCCTCTTCGTCGCCGCGGGGGCGTTCCACGTCGCCAAGCCCAGTGATCTGATTCCAGAGCTTCAGGGGAGGTTTCCGATACGGGTCGAGCTCGACTCGCTCACCGAAGCCGACTTCGTGCGCATCATGACCGAGCCCGAGAATGCGCTCACCAAACAATATTCGGCGCTCGTGGAAGCAGAGGGAGCGAAGCTCGAGTTTACGGGCGACGGAATCGCCGAGATCGCGAAGATCGCCGCGCACGTGAACGAGCGGATGGAAAACATCGGAGCGCGTCGCCTGCATACGGTGATGACGACCCTGCTCGAGGATATCCTGTTCGGGCTTCCCGACACCGGCGAAAAGACGGTCGTGATCGATCAGGAGCGGGTGCGAAGCCGCCTGAAGACCATCGCCGACGATGAAGATCTGAGGCGCTACATCCTCTAGCTCGCGAGCGATCGCGCGCACAGATCGCGCGCTGCCTGCTCCCATTGCGGAAACACAAAATCGAAGCCGGCCTCGAGCATTCGCCCTGGAACAACGCGCCTGCTCTTGAGAATCAGCTCCGTCTCGCTCCGCATGAAGAATGCACCCACCTCCAGCATAAGCCTCGTCGCAGGAAGTCCGATGCGCGCGTGCGCTGCCTCGCGCAGTATGCCCATGAACTCCATGTTCGGCAGTGGATTGGGTGAAGCGACGTTGACGGCGCCCTCCATGTCTTCCCGCGCGATCAGCCAATAAAGCGAGCGAATGAAATCCGTCTCGTGAATCCACGAGATGTACTGGCGTCCACCCGCGGCCGTGCCGCCGAGGCCCCGGCGGACGAGCGTAAGAAGTGTGTCGAAGATTCCATCCTTGTCGGGACTCATCACCATCGCCGAGCGGAGTTTTACCTTTCTTGTAGCCGGTGTTGGCGATTCATCTACAGCGCGCTCCCACGCCTTGGCGACATCGATGCTGAATCGCCAGGTATCCGGCGCACCCGGCTCGTCGCCGCCAATGATTCCGGTACGCTCATCGTTCGCCGCATCGTAGCGATGGGCGTAAATGGTGGCTGTGCTTGCCTGCAGCCAAATCCGTGGAGGCTTGCGGGCCGCGCCGATGGCCTCGCCAACCAATCGTGTCGAGCGGACGCGCGATTCCATAATCTCGCGCCGATGCTTCTTGTTATAGCGGCAATTGACGTTCCGGCCCGCGAGGTTAACCACCACGTCAGTGCCTTCGAGCTCCTTCGCCCAAGGGCCGATTCGTTGCGCATCCCATCGTACCACCCGCCACGGTGTCGCCGAGGCGGCCTCACTACCTGCGCGCTTACCGTCAGCCCTTCGGCTGAGCACGACTACGCTGTGGCCGTCGCGATGAAACGCCCGCGCCAGCAACGTGCCGACCTGACCGGTCCCGCCGGGAATTACGATCTTCACGCGCGACCCATGCTATAATCGATGAATGGCCGAACGTCTTTTCATCGGTGTTCCACTCTCGGATGAAGCGCGACTCACGATCGCGAATTCGCTACCAAAGAACTTACCGGGAAAATTGGTCCCAGCAGAGAACTGGCATTTCACATTGCGCTTCCTGGGCGCCACGACGCCCGAAGCGCGCGACCAAATCATTCGCCAAATAGACTCAGCAAGCTGCGGCGCGCCATTCACCATTCGCTTCAGTAGCCTCGGCGCATTTCCCCAGCCGCGAAAGGCGCGAATCCTCTGGCTGGGAATCGATGAAGGGTCCGAGCGCATGCTCCAGATCGCCGCAATCGGCGAAGCCGCGGCGAGAAATGCCGGATTCACCGCTGAGACGAAAGCGTTCAAGCCACACCTCACACTTTGTCGCATCGACCCGCCGGTTTCAGTGGCATCCCTGGTCGAGAGCAAGCCGCGTTTCGGCGGAAGCATGACCGTCGATTCGGTGATCGTCTATCGGAGCCGGCTTGGCGGCGGACCTGCGCGTTACGAACAGGTCGTCAGGATCCCGCTCGGCCGATAGTCTGAACAGGTGGCGCGGCCGGCGCGTTGAACGCCATCCTCTTCACCAGTGCATCAAACCGCGGCTCTCCACGAAGTGTGTCCATCACCGGATGCACGCGAAGGTACGCGGCCCAGCCACGACGTTCATCGATCGCGCGCTCCACCCAATCGAGCGCTCTCTCCTTGTCGCCGATCCCCATGTAAACCAGCGCCAGATCGACCGGCGAGATGTACTCCCTCTTCTGTCGCTCGACGAGCTCCGGACCGAACTCCTTTGCCATCGATGGATCGCCGGCCAGCGCGAGCGAATACGCGAGCGTCGCCTTCGTGGTGGTGCCGTACTCTGACGCGAGTGCCAATCCTTCGCGCAGCACGCGGTCCGCCGCTACGTAATGCTTCTGCAGCGTCAGCAGCAGTCCCTGAATCCGGTAACTCTCCTCCGCCGTCGGGTTCATGGCGATGGCGCGATCGAGATGGTAGCGGCCCTGATCGTACTTTCTCGCATACAGGTAGCAGTAGCCGAGGCTGCGGCGCACTGAGACCGATGCCGGGTCGTTTTCCTGTGCAGTGTGAGCTTCGATGAGCGCTTCTTCGAAGTGGCCCTGCGACGCCAGCATGAATGCGTACCACTGGTGGGCCGGCGCGTACCTGGGATCGAGCTCGATGGCGCGCCGAAACTCAGATGCAGCTTCGTCCCAGCGCCAGTCGTACACGAAGAGACTCCACGCCAGGGACGCGTGCGCTTCGGCAAGCGACTCGTCGAGAGCGATTGCCTTGCGGGCGTAGTACTTCGCTTTCTCGTGGCCCTCATGCACGGCGACGTTTCGGTAGTCGAGGTGCAGCGAGTACGAATCGGCGAGGCCCGTATAAGCCAGTGCGTACTTCGGATCGAGTGCGATCGCCTCCTCGAAGAATTTGATTCCTTCGACCACGCCGTCCGAGGTGCGCTTGTTCCAGGCGTAGCGTCCGCGCAGGTATAACCCATAAGCCTGGATGTTGTCGGTGTGCCGGTCCGTCGCGGGCGCGGCAAGATCTGCGAACGACGTCGAGCGAAGCGTCGTCACAATGGTGTGCGAGATCTCGTCCTGGATCGCGAAGACGTCGTCGAGCTTGCGGTCGTAGCGTTCGGACCACATCAGCCGCCCGTCTTCGGTCGACGTCAGTGATGCGGTGATGCGCAGGTTGTCGCCCGATCGTCTCACCGTCCCTTCGAGCACCTCGGATACCTCGAGCAGTGCGCCGATTGCGCGGACATCCTGCGCTTTGCCCTTGAGGGCGAAGGCGGAGGTGCGCGACGCGACCCGCAGACCTTCGACTTTCGCCAGTGCGTTGATCAGCTCGTCGGTGATCCCGTCGCTCAGATACTCGTTGTCCGGATCCGGACTCGAATTGACGAAGGGAAGGACGGCGATGCTCCGCGCCATCATCGTGAACCGCCGCGTCGGCTCCGTTCGGGCGCGATTCAGCGCGTCGCAGAATTCGGCTATCGTCGTGTAACGCTCCGCCGGGTTTTTGGCGAGTGCTTTCTCGAGCACTCGCTCAAAACCCGCGGGGGCATCCGGCCGCAGCGCCCGCAACGGACGCGGCCGCTCCGTCACCTGCTTTGCCATCGTCGCTCTCGCCGTCGCGCCCGCGAGCGGTGGCTCACCCGCGAGCATCTCGTAGATAACGCACGCCAGACTGTAAATGTCTCCGGGCACGCCGACCGCGCTCTCACCCGCCGCCTGCTCCGGGCTCATGTACTCCGGCGTGCCGAGGGTGAAACCGGCGAGAGTCAGCGACTCGCTCTCGCCTTCGGAGCTCGCGCGCACCTGGGCGATACCGAAATCCGAGAGCAGCGCGTGGTCATCGGCGAAGAGAATATTCTCCGGCTTAACATCCCGGTGCACGAAACCGTTGCGATGCGCGTAGTCGAGTGCTGCCCCCACCTCCTGGGCAATGCGAAGAGTGTCGTCAATTGTCAGTCGCTTCTCGCGCTTAAGCCTGTCCCGCAGTGAGCCGCCCGGAACGTAAGGCGACACATAGTACAATGAGCCACCGGATTCGCCGGAATCGATCAGTGGCAGCAGGTGGGGATGCGAAAGCCGCGCGGCGATCCCTATCTCGCGCATGAACCTTTCCGCGCCTACCGACGCGCAGAGCTCCTGTCGGAGCACTTTGATAGCAACCTTGCGCTGGTGCTTCCGCTCCTCGGCGAGATGCACGGTAGCCATTCCGCCCTCGCCGAGTAAGCGCTCGATGGTGTAGCGGTCGGCTAGAGACGATGTGAGGGCGAATTGCGTGTCGCCAAGGTCACTCGGCTGAAGGCGCGGGCCCTGTGACATTCTGGAAAGCTATCGAGGCGCTGCTACCCCCGCTTGAAGAACTGAACCGCGCGCTCGTGTTTCTTGGCAGCAGCAAGACTCTTGAACGTTCCGAGATTCTTTCGTTTGCCGGTCTTCGCATCCTTCTTTCGCGAATACAGCCGGTACTTACCCGATTTCAGCTTGCGAATCATGTCCCCTCCCTTGTTGATCTCGGCTGGCCGATGGGGCGCTACTTAGGCGTGCCGAGAATCCCGCCGCCATTGTCGAGCCGGCCGACTACGACAAGCACACGCTTGACGCCCGGGACGCCCATCGGACTGACCGTCGACGTTTCCTTTATCTGCAGTTTCGGCGCGCTCAACTTCCATTCATCGACAATCCACGCGCCGGAGCGCACTCTGCGGAACCGAGTGAATCCACCGGCGTCGTAACGACTCAGTGCGCCGGCGTTGACGAAACGGAAGTTGACCTCGCGCAGCTCCGATGTGCGTTGATCGACCCATAGCACCCCGCTGATGTCGGCGATCTTGCGGCCGGGAACGGGCTCGAAGGCGACGCCGATTTGCGCCGGACGGTTAAGTTGCCGCACGAGCTTGAAGCAATGCGTGCCGGCAAAGGCGTCTGAGAGGAGCACCGTCTCGTCCGGTCCATAAAAAACCCAGCCCTTGTCTTCGTCGCCGACAACGTAACCGTCCCGGGCGAGTGTTTGCGGGTCCACGGCGCCGAACGGCCGCCGGTCAGTAATCGGGAACTCACTGCTGTCCCCGGCGGTCACCTTGCCGTCCGGAGTGGTTTCGCGCCGGTACTGGTGCGCGCGTCCCATCCCCGCCAAATCGCCGAGCGTGAGCTGGCTCGATCGAAGCGCCTTGTCGATCTCGTCCCACACGGTCGAGAGTGCCTGCGCGTTCGGATCGCTGCGCGAGCACTGCGATGTCGAATTGACGACAATACTCTGTAGAACCACGCGTGGACTTTCCACGTTGAGTATGAGCTCGTTGGGGCGCGGCAGTGTAAGCTCGCTGGACACGAAGGGCAGATAGCCAACCCGCCGCACCCGAATGCGGTACGCGCCCCGCGGCGCGAACAGCACGCGCGTACCTGCCTCGCTGGCGAGTCCCTCGGCGACGACGCTGTCTCTGGAATTGAGCAATGCGACAAGAGCGCCGCTCACCATGGACCCATCAGTCGGGTTGAGCTTGATGCGTAGCTCGGACTTCGCCTCCTGAGCACCGAGGCTCGACACCACCGATAGCGAGAACAAAATTATCCCGCACCGGATCGTCCGGCCTCTCATGCTGAGCCCACCGCGAGTGTATTCCTCAGCTGCCCTTCACGATCTTCAGAATGGTGTTGCCCGACATGAGATACAGCTCGCCGGCGAAGTCCCGCCCAAAGGAGGTTACCTGGCTGGCGGTGAGCCCCCAATCGTGCTGATCGGTCGCGGTCCCATTGTCAAAGCGGAAGCTCTTTAGAAATCCGGCGCAGTAATCGGAGTAGAGATAGTGTCCCTGCAGACCATCGATCGCGGTTCCGCGATAGACGTAACCACCGGTGATCGAGCAGGCAGGGTTGTGGCCGTAGTCGATTACTGGTAGCTGCAGACCGGTCTGACTGCAGGTGGCGGCGTTGTAGCAACTCGCGCCTTCCATGATGTTCCAGCCGTAGTTGACTCCCGCCTTGTTGGCGGCAACGACATCTACTTCCTCATGGAGACCCTGGCCCACGTCGGCGATGTAGAGATTTCCGGTGGGCGGATCGAAAGCGTAGCGCCACGGATTTCTCAGGCCCTTTGCCCAGATCTCGCCGCGATGATTCGCCTGACCGACGAAGGGGTTGTCGGAAGGGATTGCGTAAGGATCCCCGTGATCTACATCGAGCCTGAGCAGCGAGCCGAGCAACGCGTTGACGTTCTGGCCGTTGCCGTCAGGATCTCCGCCGCCGCCGCCATCGCCAAGTCCGGCGTAGAGCATTCCATCGGGACCGAAGGTAAGGAGCCCGCCGTTGTGATTCGGCTGGGACGAGTGGGCGGTGGTAAGAATGAGCTTCGAGCTTGCCGGGTCCGCGACCTCAGGATTGGTCGTGGCGGAAAATCGCTCGATGCGGATGTCGCCGTTGGTCTGAGTAGTGAAGTAGACGTAGAAGAAATGATTTGTCGCATACTGCGGATGAAACGCGACGCTCAATAATCCTCGCTCGCCGCTGTACAACACTCTGCTTGTGATGTCGAGGAACGGCGTTGCTTGTAGCACACCATTGCGGATCACACGAATGCGGCCGGGCTGTTCGACGACGAAGATCCTTCCGTCATCCAGCGGCTGGGTTAGAAACACCGGCGCGGTGAGTCCGCTGCTGATGAAAGGATCCAGTTTGAGAGCAAGACCGGAAGGAAGCGGCCCTCCGCCATCGCCGGGGGCAGTCGAATCGTTACAAGCCGCCACCGCGAGCAGCGCGGCGCCTGAAAAAAGCACACGAATCATTCGTGACATTACACACCCATGAAAAGAGAGAAACACTGTGCAATGATATATTTCACGCCTGCACAGCATCTCACCAGTCCGCGCAACTCACATGCCCCGTAAAGCCTCCTCCAAGCCCTCCGAACGGAAACACCGCGACCTGCTCCAGATCCCCGACTTTTCGGCGAAGGAGATCGACAATCTTTTCGCGCTCGCCGAGCGGATGAGAACAGGGAAGTACACGAAGAAACCGCTCGCCGGGAAATCGCTGGCGATGATCTTCATGAAGTCTTCCACCCGAACGCGCGTTTCGTTCGAGGTTGGGACGTGGCAGCTCGGTGGCCACGCGCTGTTTCTGTCGCCGCGCGACGTCCAGCTCGGACGGGGCGAGCCGATCGCCGATACCGCGCGAGTCCTTTCGCGCTACGTCGACGGCATCATGATCAGGACCTTCGCCCACTCGGAGATCGAGGAGCTGGCGAGATACGCCGACGTGCCGATCATCAACGGCCTCACGGATCTCGTACACCCGTGTCAGGTGCTCGCCGATATTCTCACTATCAAGCAGCACCTCGGGTCGTACAAAGGGAAGCACGTCGCGTGGATCGGTGACGGCAACAACATGGCGAACTCGTGGATCAACGCGGCCTATGTCCTCGGCTTCGATCTCACCCTGGCGTGTCCCGCGGGCTACGACCCGGACGCGACGATCCTCAAGCGCGCGCAGTCGCAGGCGAAGGTGCGCGTAGTTCGCGATCCGGCCGAAGCCGCATCGAAGGCGGACGTCATCAACACCGACGTCTGGGCATCGATGGGTCAGGAGGAGGAGCAGGCGATCCGCGAAAAGGCGTTCAAAGGGTACGTAGTCGACGACGCGCTTATGCGCCGAGCAAACAAGAACGCGATTTTCCTCCACTGTTTGCCGGCCCACCGCGGAGAGGAAGTGGCCGCGGAGGTAATCGATGGGCCTCAGAGCCGCGTTTGGGACGAGGCGGAGAACCGGCTGCACGTCCAGAAGGCCGTCATGGCCGCGTTGATGGGCGGCGAAAAGCTGTAATCGGAAGAAGTAACCGGATCGCCGGAAACCGGGGTAACAAAACGGTCCAGAGCCTACCCGAAAAGGCCGCGAACAAACATAAAACAAGCGAACCCATCGCTCACAAATATGCTGTTCGCAAAACGACTGTGAGAAGGAGTTGCCCGCGTCTGGAAGGGCTTAACCCCTGTTGAGCTTGGGGTCGATGATCGTCTTTATGGTAACCCTTTACCATAGAGTCCCGATGCGCCGCCCGACGCCTTTTTCAGCTCCTTTTAGCCTTCTGAAGCTGGGTTCCGCCGTGGCAATTTTCCTGGCGACCGCCCTCTCTTGCTCTGAATATTCGACCTCCGCGAAAACGAGTCCGGACGGCGTAGTTCGCGTGAAGGTCAATGTGATCGGCGAGGACATCCCCGATTCCGTGAAGTCGGCGTTGGAAGCCGATGCGGTGGCTGATGCGGGCGCGACCCGCATGGTGCCCATGGGCCCATTGGCGACGATCCTGAGCTCGCCGGTCTCTGCGGTCTCCAGTGCCAGCGCGCCTTCTTGTGGCGGTGGCGGCGCCTTCGCCGGTTACACAAAGTCGAAGGTCGACTTCGCTCCTGAAGCGATTCCGAACATCGCGCCGTATCCCCTGAAGGACGATGGCGTCATTCCGGATTCGGACGTGCCGCTCGGATTCAATTTCAGCTTCCAGGGCGTTACCTACAACAAAGTCAACGTCTACACCAATGGCTTCCTGCTGTTCGGGGCGGCGCCGGCTACGACTACGTGGTTTCCGAACGCTGGCTCGATCGCATCGGTGGCGGCTCCGAATAACATCATCGCTCTTGCATGGACAGATTGGTCGCCGCAGCTCGTGGCCGACGGAATCCGCTGGGAAACCCGTGGATCTGCGCCCAATCGCAAATTCATTCTTCAGTTCAATAACGTTCCCGAGTACGCTTCGGCCAGTAAGCCAGGGGCGATCTCACCTACAGTGGGGCGCGTGACCTCTCAGATTGTTCTCTCTGAGGGCTCGAACGACATAACGATCTACACCACCTCGATGACTGTCACGAATAGCAGCCATAAAGTGACGCAGGGCCTCGAGGACCTGACCGGAACAGTGGCGAACTATGACAGTGTGCTGAATGTCAACACCGGCATAGTCAGCAGACGCGTAACGAACTTCTTCAATCTCCAGAACGACGCCGTTCGCTTCTCCCTCGTCTCGACAAAGGATGAAGAGAAGCCGGTGATCACCGCACCCGAGAACGTTACCGCTAACAACGATCCTGGCCTTGCCTCGGCGATCGTCGCCGTCGGCTCACCAGTAGCCAGCGATAACTGCGGCAACGCGAAAGTGAGCAGCGTTCGCAGCGACGGAAAGGCGCTGGATGCTCCTTACCCGGTTGGTCTGACAAACATCACGTGGACGGCGACCGACGACGCAGGTAATACCGCGTCGGCGACGCAGAGCGTAAAAGTTGTCGACGTAGAGGCCCCAGTCTTCGCTCCGAGCCTACAGTCAGTTCTCCAGGTGAACGCCACCAGTCCCAGCGGCGCGGCGGTGACCTACGACCTTCATGTTACCGACAACGTCGGTGTCACCTCGCGCTCGTGCGAGCCGGCGTCGGGAAGCGTATTTCCAGTGGGCACCAGATCGGTGATTTGCACGGCGGCAGACGCGGCTGGCAACAGCAACTCGACCTCCTTCTCTGTGACAGTCATCGGCGCTCACGAACAGATCGCCGTGTTGATGGGAACGGTCGCAGACCTCGGTCTGCCGAATGGCACGGTTCAACCTCTCATCAATCAGCTCTCGGCTGCGTATAGCCAGACGGGCGACGGCCAACCCGCGTGCAAAAAGGTGGGTGACTTCCTGAGCATGGTTCAAAAGAAGAGCTCGAATATCTCGAGTGCCGATGCGGCTTACCTTAGCGTCGAGGCGAACAGGATTATGGACGTGATGGGTTGTCCGCCACCGGGACGTTTGTAGTCCCGCGGCGACCAACCAACGCAGTAAGAGCGGGGCGCAATCAAATGCGCCCCGCTTGTTTTTTGGCTCACAAAACTGTCTTTCACAATGGGTCTGTGTGAGCGGGTTACGGCCGCGTATGCCGCCTTAACTCCTGTTGAGCTTGGGGCAGATGGTCGTCTTATGTGTAGCCTCAACCACCGAGACTATGATGCGTCGCCCGAACCTGTTTTCCTCTGCTTCCAGCCTCCTAAAAATGAGCTCCGTCGCCGCCCTTGTGCTGGCGACTGCGCTCTCTTGCACAGATAGCACTGGTCCGAGAACAATGCCTGACGGCGTAAGCTACGCCGACATGCTCGTTTCTGACTCGACCAAAACTGCTTACCTGGAATCCGTAGCGAACGAGGGTCTCGTCGCGGCGCCCGATGTCTCGGCCAACTTGCTCACGCCCCCGGGCGGGTCAAAGTCGGCCTCGGTCGCGGGCATGAAGTACTCGATCTCGCACGTCCCGTTCGAACCCGAAGCGTACCCGGGCATCACTGTCCCGCGGGATTCGATCAAGGATGACGGCGCCATCAAGGACGTTCCCCTCGGATTCACTTTCAATTTCTACGGCGTCGACTACGACAAGCTCAACATCTACTCGAACGGGTTTGTGAAGTTCGGGCCCTACGTCGACGACAAAGCCGGCTTCTTCATGGGGAATTTCATTCCTTCGACAGCCGAGCCCAAGAACATCATTGCCTTTGCGTGGACTGACTGGTCGCCCCAGAAGGTCGACGGCGGCATTCGCTTCGAGACACGCGGCCAGGCGCCCAATCGCCGGTTCGTGCTCCAGTTCAATAACGTCCCTGCCTTCTCGCCGCCGGGGCTGCTCATGATGCAGATGGTTCTCTTTGAGAACACCAACGAGATCGTGATCTACACCAACACGATGAACGTTACCAACAGCAGCCAGCGCATTACCCAGGGTATCGAGAATGCCGACGGCACCATTGCGGCTTTCGATACCGTCCAGAATCCGATCAATGGCGCCGTGAGCAATCGCGTCAGGAACTTCTTCAAGCTCAATAACGACGCGGTCAGGTTCGCGCCTCCGCGCCCGCCGGTTGTCACTGCTCCGGCGAACATCTCGATTCAGCCTGCGAACGGATCGTGCCTCGCGGCTTCGGTCAACGTCGGAACTGCGACGGCGACCGACGACATCCACGTGGAATCGATTGTCGGTGTCAGAAGCGATGATCCTTCGCTCGCTCTCGACGCTCCTTACCCGAGCGGCGTGACCACGATTACGTGGACGGCGACTGATAACGACGGCATGACGGACAGTGAAGCACAGACTGTCACCGTCAGCGACAAGGAAAGTCCGTTGATTACGGCGCCCTTGGGAATCGTCGCCGACAACGATCCGCATCTTCCTTCGGCGGTTGTTGCCACTGGGTCGCCTTCGGCTCATGACAACTGCAGCGACGTGGTCATCTCCAGCTCGCGCAGCGACGGCGCGCTGGCCGACGCTCCGTTCATAGTCGGTGTCACCACGATCACCTGGAAAGCGACCGATGCTTCCGGCAACAGCAGCTCGGCCGAGCAGTCCATAACCGTACGCGACGTCGAAGCTCCGACGATCACCGTGCCGGATAACTTCATCGTCAACGCGACCAGCATCACCGGTGGCGTAGTGAACTACAACATCGCCACGCACGACAACGTCGGGGTTGTCTCGATCGTCTGCTCGAAGATCTCGGGCACCGGTTTCCCGATGGGCGATACGTACGTCGAGTGCACCGCCTCTGACGCGGCTGGCAATAGCGTGGAGGGCGGCTTCGTAGTAAGCGTGCTCAACGCCCAGCTCCAAATGCAGAATCTTCTCGACTATCTCTATGGGCTCGGCGTGCCGAATGGCGGGACGAATCCGTTGGCCAATCAGGTTACCGCGGCGCTGAATGCTTCGGTAAGCGACAACCACGTCGCCTGCGTGAAGATGAACGATTTCATCAGCATGGCAGCCAAGAAGGCACGCGATTTCCCGAGTGGTTCGATAAACTATATGACGGATGAGGCCAATCGCATCATCTCGGTGCTTGGCTGCTCTGGCTCGCGCAGTCGCGGGTAAGGACCCGTCCTGACCCAATAAAAGCAACAAAAACGGGGCGCACGAAAGTGCGCCCCGTTTTTGTTTTCAGGGGCATGTCTTCTGCACATCATTTTGGCATGACCCCCTCCAAGAAAATCGACGATCTGTACGATCTGATAGAAGGCATCGAGACGGCCATGTTCACGACGCGCCGTCCGAATGGACAGCTCGTCTCGAGGCCCATGGCGACGCAGTGCCGCATCGAAGGCACCGATCTCTGGTTCGTCACCGACGGCGAGACACACAAGCTCGACGAGCTCTTGCTGGATCCACACGTCAATTGCGCGTACTACAACAACAAGACCCGGGAGTGGGTGTCGGTCTCCGGCGTCGCCCACGTATCGAAGAACAGGTCGCGAATCCGTCAGCTCTACAAGGAAGACTGGAAGGCCTGGTTCGGCGACGAAGGCGGCGACAAGGACGGCGGCCCCAACGACCCACGCATCGCCCTCATCATGGTCGAAGCCGAGAGCGCTACCTATATGAAGGTGAACAAGCCGCGGCCGGTGGTGCTCTTCGAGGTGCTCAAGGGAATGGTGACCGGATCCCGAGTCGATATCGGTGAGGTCAGAGAGGTCACCGCCGGCGAATTGATGGATTAGGCAGAAGTTTCAACGAGTCTCTGCCAAATTGTCACGGCGCCCCTCCAATTCGAGGGGCGCTTCGCGCATATTGGGACGAGAAATCGACCCGAGCCCTCGCAAGCAATGATTGACACGACCCAAGCTCTGAAGCGCACGCCGCTTTACGAGACCCACGTCGCCCTCGGCGCCAAAATCGTCCCCTTCGCCGGGTTCGAGATGCCCGTCCAATACCCGACCGGCATCACCGCCGAGCACAAGGCGGTGCGCGAGAAGGCTGGCCTGTTCGACGTCAGCCACATGGGTGAGTTCATCGTGCGAGGACCCCAGGCCGTGGAATTTGTCAATCACGTCACCACCAACGACGTGGCCGCGCTCAAGCCTGGCCAGGCCCAGTATTCGACCATCCTTCGCGAGGATGGGACGATCGTCGACGATTGTCTGGTCTATCGCGCCGAAGACCGGGTGCTGATGGTGGTCAACGGTTCGAACATCGACAAGGATTTCGCGCACGTCTCGCGCTACGTGAAAGACTTTGACGTCACCCTCGACGACATCAGCGATCGTATCGCGCTTCTCGCACTGCAGGGGCCAGACGCAGCCCGAATTCTTCAACAGCACACCGACACGGATCTGTCCGCCATCAAGTACTACGAGTTCGTCACGGGTACCGTCGCCGGCGTCGACAAGGTTTACATCTCGCGCACCGGATACACCGGTGAGGATGGTTTCGAGCTGTACTTCCCGGCGGAGCGCGCGCCAGAAGTCTGGAGCGCGCTCACCAAATCCGGTGAAGTCACTCCGGCTGGACTCGGCGCGCGCGATTCGTTGCGGCTGGAGATGGGGATGGCACTTTACGGCAATGATCTGGACGACACCACCACGCCGCTCGAGGCTGCGCTGGGGTGGCTGGTGAAAATGAAAAAGGGGAATTTCGTCGGGCGCGATGCACTGGCGAAGCAGAAGGAGCAGGGACTCACCCGTAAGCTTGTTGGATTCACGACTCCCGAGAGATCCTTTCCGCGACATGGGTATCCGGTGTTCGCCGGTGGCGAGCCGAGCGGGGAGATCAGGAGCGGCACGATGAGTCCGACGCTCGGGATTCCGATTGGCACCGCGTATGTGCCGCCGAATCTTGCGGCCGAAGGATCGACGATAGAGATCGAGATACGCGGGAAAAGAATTCCGGCTACCGTCGTCAAAATGCCGTTCTACAAGAATGGAAGCCGGTTGTGAGATGCGTGTAGCGGTGATTACGGTTTCGGATTCGGTCGTTCGAGGAGAGCGACAGGATGTGTCGGGCGCTGTCGTCGTGGGTTGGGTGAAGGCGAAAAAGTATGACGTCGTCTCCACGGGCAGCTGCGCTGACGATACCGTCGAGATAGTGCGATCCCTCGTTCAGGCGTGCGATGGTGATCGAGTAGACCTCGTGCTCACCACCGGCGGGACGGGTCTTGCACCGCGGGACGTGACGCCTGAAGCGACGCGGGCGGTGATCGACCGTGAGGCGGAAGGAATCGCCGAGCGCATACGAGTGCTGGCGCTGCCCGGATTTCCGCGCGCGGCGCTGGGGCGCGGAGTCGCCGGAGTGCGCGGAAAATCTCTCATCGTGAATCTGCCGGGCTCGCCGAGTGGAGTGCGAGATGGGTTGGATGCGCTGGATCCGATAATCCAGCACGCTTGTGATGTCCTGAGCGGCAAAGTAACCGAGCATACTCCGGGTGGGGGGCCGCCACCGGGCGCGCCGCAGCTCGCGAAGTGAAGCTGCGCCACGCAGTCCCTGCCTCCTCGGTGACGTCAAGGTGAAGGTCCTTATCACCCTCACGGACGTCGAGCCCGCGGTCAGGCTCAACGCGCTACTCGAAGCGAATACCATCCAGACCGCCGTTGTCTCGCCACTCGACGACCTGCGCGGCGAAATCAAACGCTTCAAACCAGACCTCATCGTCCTCACCGGCAACCTCGGTGATCCGATGAACCTCCAGATCGTACGCGACCAGTTGTGGAGCGGAACTTCGGTAATAGGGCTCGCGGACGTCGAAGATCCCGAGCTGCGGGCACGTCTTCGTACGCTTGGGTTCACGGATGTCTTCACCAAACCGATCTCGGCCGACGAGCTCTATCTCGCTGTGCGTAGGGTCCTGGATCGCAAGCGACTCACCGAAGCGACCGGACTCATTGGACAGAGCGACGCCATCAACGAAGTACTGCTCAAGATCGAGCAGATCGCGCCCGTGTCGAGCACCGTCATCATCGAGGGCGAAAGCGGCACCGGCAAAGAGCTCGTTGCCCAGGCGATCCACAAGCTGAGTCCGCGTCGCGGGAAGCCGTTCATCGCCGTGAACGCGGGCGCGCTGCCCGAAACGTTGATCGAGAGCGAGCTCTTCGGACACGAGAAGGGATCCTTCACCGGCGCCGCCGAGCGCAGGATCGGACGCTTCGAGCTCGCCGACGAAGGAACGCTTTTCCTCGACGAGATCGGCGAAATCCCGCCTTCGACGCAGGTCAAGCTGCTCCGCGTTCTCGAGGAGCGAAAGCTCACCCGCGTCGGCGGCACGACGTCGATTCCAATCAACGTCAGAGTCGTCGCGGCAACGAATCGTCCACTGCGCGAAGGCGTCGAAGAAGGCCTCTTCCGCGCCGACCTCTACTATCGTCTCAACGTACTCGGCATCTACCTGCCGCCTTTGCGGGAACGGCCGCAGGACATTCCGTTGCTCGTGCGGAGATTCATCAGCGAATTTGCGGCGCAGCACGACCGGCAATTCAAGGGAATCTCCGCCGACGCGATGCAGATGCTCATGAGTTATCCGTGGCCGGGAAACGTGCGCGAGCTCCGCAATCTCATCGAGAGCATGGTGGTGCTGGCGCCCGGCCGCGAGATAGGCCCCGAGGATATTCCGCGGTCGATCAGGGAAGGAGGCTCCGCACGATTCCTGCCCGTTCATGTCGGCCCGGTGATTCGCGGCGCGGTCGGCACCGAAGGTCGCGAGCTGGAATTCCTCGTGCGCAGCATGCTGGAGCTGCGACTGCAGGTCGAAGAGCTGCGCCGCCGTCTCGACGCCGAGCGCAACGGTCAGGAGGTGTGGTTAGGCAATTCGCGCGAAGTGCATCCGCCCGCGCTGGCACCGGTGAGCGGTGCGATCGCAATCGAAGCGCCCAATCAGCCGGCGCCTCCGACGACCGTCACGCTCGCACCTGGGATGACAATGGCCCAGATCGAGCGCGCCGCGATCGAAGGCGCGCTCAGAGAGACGCGCGGTAACCGTCGCAAGGCGGCGGAGATTCTCGACATCGGCGAGCGCACTCTGTATCGCAAACTGCGCGACTATGGCATCGCTCCCGAGGCCGTCGTAGACGCGTAGCACTGGACCGCGGCGGGATTCTTGAATGAATCTTCCCTAATGATCGACGCACCCGCTCCATCGACAGCGCCTCTCGCAGTTTTCGGCTCTCACGACGAGAAGACTCTCATCCAGCTCCGCGACGTAGCTACCCGCGCCGAGCGTGTTGCGCTGATGGCCGATGGCCACATGGGTTACGTGATGCCGATCGGCGGCGTCGCTGCCTATCGCGATAAGGTTTCGGTGGTCGGTGTCGGGTTCGACATCGCCTGCGGCAACGCCGCGATCATGACCGACAAGACGATCGGTGATTATACGCGCGAAGAGCTGGAGCGCATCGCAGATCAGATTCAGCGGAGCGTTTCATTCGGCATGGGCCGCAACAACGTTTCGCGCGATGCACCGCGAGCGGACGATCTCTTCGACGACTCGGCGTGGAGCGCGCTGCCGAAGCAGGTCGAACGCCCCCTCAAAGAGAAGGCGCGGTCGCAGCTCGGCACCGTCGGCAGCGGCAACCACTACGTCGATGTCTTCGCCGACGAAGAGGGACGAATCTGGGTCGGCGTGCATTTCGGCTCGCGCGGATTCGGCCACACCGTGGCATCCGGCGTTCTCGCGCTGTCGATGAACGAGAAGTGGGGCACTCGGGTTCCCGAGCGCGAGGCGCTGCTGGACCTCGCGTCACCGCTCGGCGACGCCTATTGGTCGTTGATGGAGCTCGGAGGAAGGTATGCTTACGCCGGCAGGGAATGGGTGGCGCGGAAAGTCGTCGACATACTAGGCGGCAGGGAGATGGATCTCGTCCACAACCACCACAACTTCGCCTGGAAGGAAAAGCATCATGGCGAAGATCTGATCGTGGTGCGCAAAGGAGCCACTCCCGCGTTTCCCGGCCAGCGCGGATTCGTTGGCGGCTCCATGGGTGATAACGCGGTGATCCTCGAAGGGACGGCTGATGCTCCCGACAAATCCGAAGCCGCGTTGTGGTCGACGGTGCACGGCGCCGGCCGAGTGATGTCGCGCACTGAAGCGCGTGGGAAGAAGAAGGGGTGGGGGGCAAAGGCGCGCATCGTCTCGCCGGGCAAAATCTCCTGGGAGATGGTCAACGAATGGCTGGGACCGAAAGGAATTATCTTGCGGGGCGGCGGCCTCGACGAGGCGCCGCAGGCTTACCGGAGGCTGCCGGAAGTGCTGGCGGCGCAGGGTGATACAGTGCGAGTGCTTCACACACTGCGGCCCTTGATCGTGGTGATGGCTGGGGAGAACGAGTATGACCCTTACAAAGATTGACGCTTGCTGTAACCGGGCGGCGACCCGCAACGTATGACCATCATGCAACAGACTACGGCAAGCCCCGACGTCGTCATCTCGCCTCAGGGAAAGGTGACGGTTATCGCTGGCGCGAAGAACCAGGTTCTTCAGATTCCCACGAGCCACGACGAGATGATGGCGCTGACGGCCCGGCGCGATCAGCTCAACGAGCAGCTGGAGAACGTGACCGATCGTCGCAACGACATCATCGAGCAGATGCGGACTGCTCCCAATCCGGCAATGTCGGGACTCCAGGCGCAGCTCGGCGCGCTCGACGCGCGGGTACTGCAGCTGGAGCACGACCTCGCCACCACCGGCCAGGAGATCGCGGCCGCTCCGCCCGGTTTGATGTCGATGGCGGGGGAGCCGTCGCATGAGGACACCAACGGGTCGTTCGACGACGGTGTCGGCGCCGGAGTAGCCGGGACGGTCGTGACAATGTCCATTCTCTTTTTCCTGGGGTCTCGGTGGTGGAGAAGGAAGTCGCGCAAGCGCGCTCCAGCTTCGCAGATGATCTCGGCGGATTCGGAGCGGCTGCAGCGCCTGGAGCAGGGAATGGACGCAGTGGCGGTGGAGATCGAGCGCATCTCGGAAGGACAGCGCTTCGTGACGAAGCTGCTGTCCGAATCGCGCAGCGCGGTCCCCACTCCACGTTAAGCCATCCGTCGGACCGGCCTTCGCCCTTCGCGAGAGCGAGGACGGCGGGTGTTGTATGGCTGCTTTACTTCGTCATCGGCGTCGCCGGAACTCTCCTGATGAAGGGAGTCGTCGTGCGCGACGACGCCGCGGCGACAGCGACCAATCTGCTCGCGCACGGCGCGATCTACAGCGCGGGCGCTTCCTTCGACCTCCTTGGGAACTGCGCTTACGTAGTTCTCGCCATCGTGTTGTACGGCGTGTTCAAAAAAGTCGATCGGAATGCGGCGCTGCTGGCGACGACTTTCAATCTTGCCGGCTGCATAACCCAGATCATCGGCGGCCTGCTGCGATTCGTTCCGTTCGTGTTGCTGCGCGACAACCAGGCCTTCAGCGCATTCAGCGCGCAACAGCTCCAGGCGGCGGCGCTGTTCAGCCTGCGGCTATACGGCAGTGTTTTCAGCATCTCCTTCGTCCTGTTCGGGTTCTTCGAGATGCTGCTCGGCTACCTCATTCTGAAGTCGAATTATTTCCCACGATGGTTCGGCTGGCTGTGGATCGTCGCCGGCGTGGGTGCAGCGACTTTCCTGTGGCCGCCCTTCGCCACGAAGATCTTTCCCGTCATTCTCGCGTTCGACGTCGTCGAGCTCGCGCTCGCCATTTGGTTGATCGCGAAGGGTCGGCTGATCGACAGCACGCTCGCGCCGAGGATGGCAATGGCGCAGATTGACCGTCCGGAGCGAGGGTAGGCTCAAAGAGATCGGCGGCAATCGAGGGGGAAGCCTGGCAAAATTCTGCGCTGCACGCGTGACGGCCCTGATGTTCTTTGCGGCGGGATGCATCACCGGGTTCGTCGGGTGTGGCTCGGCGACCGAGCCACTGCCGAAGGGAGCGATCCCACTCGATCCGCCTCCCGTCATCTACAGCGTCTATTGGAACGAAATCGAGCAGTGCTCGGGCGAGACCGCTGATTTCGCGGCCGTGAAGTTCTACTACGTCCCTGGCGATGGCGGATTTCCGGTGGGCACCAGCGCGGATGTTGTGGGCGTCTGGCAGCCGCAGACCAACTCAATCACCCTGGCGGAGTACGTCAAGGATAACCCGCTCGTTGTCAGACATGAGATGCTGCACGCGATTCTGAAGCGCACGGATCACCCCGCGCAATATTTCGCCGACTACTGCGCTGTCCTGGTGTCGCACTGAGTGGAAGCCAAGAAGCGGGTCGTTCTGAGCTGGAGCGGTGGCAAGGATAGCGCGCTGGCGCTGGAATCTTTACGCAACGGAAGCGAGTTCGATGTCGTCGCGCTGCTGACTAGTGTGACGCGCGGCTACGACCGCATCAGCGTCCACGGAGTGAGACGCTCGCTCCTCTACGCGCAGGCGGAGAGCGTGGGACTGCCGCTGGTGGAGGTAATGCTCGAGCAGAAATCCAGCAACGACGCCTACGAATCAGCATTTCACGATGCTCTGCGGACAGTCAGACAAGATTTTCCGCGGGTCCGCCACATCGCATTTGGAGATTTATTTCTCCAGGACGTTCGTGCGTACCGCGAGCGATTGCTCGCAGGCACCGGCTTCGATCCGGTCGTTCCGATCTGGGGCACCAACACGACGGATCTCGCCCGCGCGTTTATCGACAGCGGCTACTCGGCGCGGCTGGTCTGCGTCGATACGACTCAGCTCGACGCGAGCTTTGCCGGTCGGGAGTTCGACATGAGTCTGCTGGCGGATCTACCGGAGACGGCGGAT
>JBJMOT010000129.1:0-16560 GCA_045803585.1 Gemmatimonadaceae bacterium | reverse complement strand
GCGTTCGTCGAGATCGAGCCCGGCATCGACGGCCTCATTCACATCTCCGACATGTCGTGGACGAAGCGTGTCCAGCACCCGTCGGAAGTGGTGAAGAAAGGCGATTCGGTCGACGTGGTGATTCTCAATGTCGATGCCGAGAACAAGAGAATTTCTCTCGGACTCAAGCAGGCGACTGAAGATCCGTGGCTCCGCATTGGTGAGACCTATCCGGTCGGCACCGAGCTGCGCGGCAAGGTCGTGAGACTGATGGACAAGGGAGTGGTCGTCGATATCGGCAACGACATCGAAGGGTTCGTCCCGGTGAGCCAGCTTAATTTCGGTCAACCGGTGAACAGCCCCGCGGACATCGTCTACGAGACGATGAACCTCGACCTCAGAGTTCTCGAGGTCGATCCGATTCACCGCCGCATCGTGTTGGCAGTGACTGGAATTCCGGCGGAGCAGCCGCCCCGGCCCGAGACGCCTTCCAAGGTGATTCCGATGGAGTCCGACGATTACAACATGTCGGATCCGATTCCAACGCCGCCCGACTCGTACATCGAAGAGCCGGCGTAACAGACCGAAATCGAAGACCCGCCTCTCACGAGGCGGGTCTTTTTTTTTGTGGCCCAGGCTCGGTGCCGGATTAGGCGATACTCAGATGTGTCTCGAATCGTCCTACTAGGGTCCGAGTCTTACATTCTCCCCTGATCGGTTCGTCATGACTAGTTCCAACACCGCGGGCGGCGAGGCCCTCCTCGTCCTCGACACTCTTCTGAACGTCCGGGCGGCCAACAAGGCCTTCTATGCGATGTTTCGCCTCGCTCCGGAGGAATGCGTCGGGCAAAAGGTCTACGAGCTTGGGGGCCGCGCCTGGGACGAGAAACTACAGGGTATGCTCGAGCTCGTCGTCCTCGGCGAGGCGCAGTCCGACCACTTCGAGTTGATTCACGACGAGAAGGCGGGCGGGCAGGGAGTCCTTTGGCTGAGTGCCAGACTCGTCCCGTCAGCCGACCCGCGCGATGCGACGATTTTGCTGCAGATCGAGGATCTCTCTGGGGGCAAGGCTGTCGAAGACATGCTCGAGCAGAGAACGCAGGAACTGAACGCCTTCGCCGACCTCGCCAGCCGTAGCGCGCACGAGCTGAACAATCTGCTTACGGTGATCCGCATGAACGCGGATCTGCTCGAGGCGGTCCTCGCCGACGCGAAGCTACCGCCGAACGAAGCAACTGACATTAGACAGGCCGCTGAGCGTGCGGGAGGCATTACGAAGAAGCTGCTGCTCAATAGCCGGCGTGTTTTCCCACAGCCAACCGGACTCGATCTCGCCGCCAAAAAAATCCCACTTCCCGGGTCGCCTCTGAAGGAATCCCCGGAAGAGCGTGCACGCCGAGAAACCGAGGAAGCCGAATCGGGCCAGGTGCGCAGTCTTGCCAACGACGAACGTACCGGCCACGAAACGATTCTTCTTGTCGACGACGAGGCTGCGCTGCGCAAACTCGGAACGCGTGTGTTGGTAGACGCCGGTTACCGGGTGCTCGAAGCATCAGACGGCGCCATGGCACTTCGGATCGCCGCCGAGGAAGTGGGGGAAATCGATCTTGTCCTGACCGACGTCGAGATGCCGACACTTGGTGGGCGCGGGATGGTCGACGAGCTCCACGAGCTGAGTCCCGGGCTGCGCGTGCTGTTCATGTCCGGATACACCGACAACGAGATTCTCAGGCGCGGAATCCGCGCTTCGGAGACCGACTTTCTGCAGAAGCCGTTCACAGCGCAATCGCTTTGTGCGGCCGTCCGGAGCGTGCTCAGCAAACCTGCGACGAGGATGGTCTAGATGTCGCCGACCAGAGCGCCGCAGACCGATCGACCGGCGCGCATCCTGATCGTCGACGACCAGGAACAGAACGTTCGCCTCCTCGGCAAGATCCTGGAGAAGGCGGGCTACCAGGATGTAGCGTCGACCAACGATTCGACCCAGGCTCTGGCTTTGCAAGCGCGTTTTAAGCCTGATCTGATTCTCCTTGACGTTCACATGAAGGAGATGGATGGCTTCAAAGTCCTCGAGGACATCGTTTCCCACAGCGCGCGCGGCGAGCATATCCCGGTGATCATGATCACCGCCGACGACAGCGCGGAGGCGAAGCGACGGGCGCTCGCATTGGGAGCGAAGGATTTCGTCGGCAAACCATTCGACTCGGCTGAAATCCTGCTGCGGATCCGCAATCATCTGGAAACCAGGTTCCTCTATCGCCAGCTACGCGACCAGAACACTCAGCTCGAGGCGATGGTTACCGACCGCACCAAAGAGCTCGAGCAGTCGCAGCTGGAAGTGCTTGAGCGCCTGGCGGCCGCTGTCGAATTTCGAGACGACGACACCGGCAATCACACGCGTCGTGTCGCAGAAGTTTCGGCGATGCTGGCCCAGGCGATCGGGCTCGAGCCCACGACAGTAGAACTCATTCGCCGTGCGGCTCCCCTCCATGACATCGGCAAAGTTGGAATCCCGGACAGCATCCTGCTCAAGGCGGGTCCGCTGACCGGTGACGAGTTCGAGACGATGAAGACCCACACCGTCATCGGGTCCCGGATGCTATCGAAGGGAAGATCGGAGCTGGTTCGTTTCTCCCAACGCATTGCGCGGAGCCATCACGAATGGTGGGACGGGTCCGGCTATCCCGACCGCGTTTCCGGGCAGAGCATTCCACAGGAAGCCCGCATCGTCGCGGTGGCCGATTTCCTGGATGCCCTCACCCACGAGCGTCCGTATCGCCCGGCCTGGGGAATCGCGGAAACTCTCGCCGAGATCAAGCGCCGTGCGGGCAACCACTTCGACCCTGCCATAGTCAAAGCCCTCGCTGAAATCGACTGGCAAGGCGCCGCCGAGCTAGTGGCTTAGCCTCGAGCGGCCACCTTTTTGCTTTTACAGCTGCCGGAGATTCACTCTTCCGGAGGCTAGCTGAATGAAGTGGACACCCGGCGGACGCAGTTCAAATCTTGAAGACAGACGCTCCCTTGGTGGGGGTGGTGGAATGGGAAGGGGGCTTGGCATTGGCGGCACTGTGGTGGTCCTCGCGCTGAGTCTGCTTTTTGGGCGCAACCTCTTTTCCGATCTCGGCGTCGAGCCTGGCGTCGCTTCCGGGGCCCCGATGTCCTCGGCGGATTCCGCCGCGCAGGAGCCCGAGGTTCAGTTCGTCTCCTTCATTCTGGACGATGTCCAGAATACCTGGTCGACGATTCTTCCCAAGTACGGCACCCGGTTCTCGCCGGCGCGCCTCGTCCTGTTTCGTAACTCCACCGATTCTGGCTGCGGTGCGGCGCAATCCGCGATGGGACCGTTCTATTGTCCGATTGACCAGCGGGTCTATCTCGATCTTGGCTTTTTCGACGAGCTCAAGCAGCGCTTCGGCGCTTCGGGAGACGCCGCGCAGGCATACGTGATCGCGCACGAGCTCGGCCATCATGTCCAGCATCTGCTTGGGACGGACGCCAAGGTGCGGCAGCTGCAGGAGTCGAATCCATCGTCGGCCAACGAGCTGTCGGTGAGGCTCGAGCTTCAGGCCGACTGCTACGCCGGAGTCTGGGCCAACTCCACTCAGCAACGCCAGCATCTCGACCCCGGCGACGTCGATGAAGCGCTGAACGCAGCGGCGGCGGTCGGTGACGATCGAATTCAGAAGCAGACGACCGGTCGGGTGAATGTGGATTCGTTCACTCACGGGTCGGCGGCCCAGCGCTCGGCGTCGTTCAAACGCGGCTTCGACAATGGCGATCCGAGAAGCTGCGACATGATCTGACCTGGACGCGGCGGCGTTGGCGGCCGCGTCGGTTTGTCTACAGGTAGTGTGAGGTCAGAATGTCGCGGTGGTGCAGCTCGTGTCCGGCGATGATGTACGCGAGCGCGCGCACGGACACCTCGGAGTTATTGGCAACGCCGCGACGAGTCCACGCCTCTTCGTCCATGTGGCGGAAGAGATAGATCGTGCCCTGGCGGACGGCTTCCAGTTCTGATGCCAGCTCTGCGAGCGGATATGCGTCGAATGTGGAGTTCCGCGCGTAATCGTCCTGCTCGAATCCGGGAAGCGGAGTTGCATCGTTGCGCGCGAATCTCAGCGCGCGACCGGCGAAAAGTCGCTCGCTATCGATTACATGGCCGATCAGCTGATTGACGCTCCATTTGTCAGGGGCATACCGATAGTTGGATACCGAAGCCGGCAGGCTGCGCAGCAACCCGAGCGTCTCTCCGATCTGCGTTGAGAGCGTCGACACAACGTCGCCTTCCGGCACGCGCGCGATGTAGCGCTCGTAGTAGGGAAGGAACTCCGACTTCGCTGGTCTGATCGCGCTGGCACTCATTGTTTCCGCAGTGCTCACTGTTTTCTCCTGGGATAAATCATCCCTGCGAGTAATAGAATCTAAGGCCGCGCGGCGCGCCACACATTCGATTTGCCGGAGTGGTCATGGTTCTGTATCATGCGTGTTCACTGGCGCCCGGGAATGGCAGACCGACACGACCCGTACGTATCGCTTCGTAATCCGAATTTTCTGTGGTACGTTGCGAGCCTGGTGGCGCTGACGCTCGGGACCCAGATCCAGGCGACCGTCGTCGCCTGGCAGGTTTACGCGATCACCAAGGATCCTCTTTCGCTGGGCCTTGTAGGGCTCGCCGAGGCGCTGCCGTTTATCGGGGCCGCGCTATACGCGGGCCACATTGCAGACAGACACGACCGAAAGGCGCGGTCGATGATTGCGCTTGCGGTGCAGCTCGTTTGCGGAGCGGCGCTGCTCGTCCTGACCGCGTACTCCAGCCGGTTCCTTGCCCGATCCATTCTCCCGATCTATGCGGTAGTGTGCGTGAGTGGGCTCGCGCGCAGTTTTCTGCAGCCGGCCCGCACGGCGCTGGGTGCAGAAATTGTCCCGCGTGAGACCTACACCAACGCCATCACTTGGCGCTCGTCTCTGTGGCAGTTCGCGGCCGTGATCGGCCCCGCGGCGGGTGGAATCATCTACGGATTCTCCGGCGCACGACTCGCTTACATAGTAGAGACAGTGCTGTGCGCGGTTGCCTTGGTTCTCTTCGGACGGATCGCTTACACCAGGTTGCCGCCCGTGATCACCGAAAGCACTATCGGTGAAAATCTCACAGTTGGGATTCGATTTCTGCTGAAGCAGCCCGAGCTGCTGGGCGCGCAGCTGCTCGACCTGTTCTCGGTGTTGTTCGGCGGCGCGCCTGCGCTGCTGCCAATCTTCGCGTCAGAGATCCTGCACGTCGGCCCTCAGGGGTTGGGAATTCTGCGCTCTGCGCCAGCCGCCGGAGCGGTCGTGATCTCGGTGTTGCTGGTCCACCGGAAACTTCGGAGAGCAGGGCCAACGCTGTTCATCTGTGTCGGGATTTTCGGATTGTGCTGGATCTTCTTCGCGCTCTCCCGTTGGTTCTGGCTATCACTTGCGCTTCTCTTCATAAGCGGGATGGTGGACAACGTTAGCGTGGTGATCCGTTCCACTCTGCTGACGTTGCGGACTCCGCCTCACCTGCTCGGCCGAGTGTCGGCGGTGAACCAGATCTTCATCGGATCATCGAATGAGATCGGCTCCTTTGAATCGGGCGTAGCCGCGCGCGTTCTCGGTACGGTTCGGTCGGTCATTCTGGGTGGGTTTGTAACGCTGGGGGTCGTCGGGGCGACGGCCTGGAAGATCCCCCGGCTGCGGGAGCTCGACGAGCTCTCTTGACCGACGCGGCGTATCCGCAAAAATTCTTCTGTCGCCTGTGTGGGGGGGATGCGAGATTAGAGAGTCCCGGTGCGCATGAATCCAGAAGCGGATACAAGCAGATCAAACCCCCAGAGGGGAGATCGCATGACGCCACTTTCACCCGCGTCAGAAAGAGTGCTGGCTCCGACATCAGCAGTGCCGGGGTGGACCGCGGAGTACGCGGTGCCACTGGGCGGGCCGGGCTCGCTGCTGCTGGCCACCTTCGAGCAGGCGGCGATCGGAATCGTCCACCTCACTCTCACCGAGGAATGGATCTCCGTCAACCAGCGTTATTGTGAGATCACGGGATATAGCCGCGAGCAGATCCTCAAGATGCGGCCCGAGGACTTCACCCATCCCGACGACGTCGCGGCAAGCAGTGATTTCCTCCGGCGCATCCGCGATGGCGAGCTTCCGGAGTATCGGATAGAGAAGCGGTACATCCGCGGCGACGGCAATGCGATATGGGTGAATCTCACCGTGTCGATCGTGCGCACGGCGGCCGGCGAACCGATGTACCTGGTGGGATTCATCGAGGACATCACCCAGAGGCGGGAAGCGCAGTCGGAGGCCAGTCGTTCGCTCTCCTTACTCCGCGCCACCCTCGAGTCGACAGCGGACGGGATTCTCGTCGTCAGTCTCGAGGGCAAGATTCTGAGCTTCAATCAGAAGATGGCCGACATGTTCGAGATACCAGCTGAAATCTTCGGGAGCGGCGACGATACCGCGGCCATCAACGCGGCGCTGGAAAAGCTTGTCTATCCCGACGAGTTCATGCGCAGGGTCATCGAGCTGTATCGCCATCCGGAGGAAGCGAGCTACGATGTGCTCGACCTCAAGGATGGACGTACCTTCGAGCGATACTCACAGCCGCAGCTCGTCGACGACGTGCCGGTGGGACGCGTCTGGAGCTTCCGTGATGTAACGGCCCGGCGGAGAGCGGAGGAGCAGGCACACGCTCTTGCCCGGGAGCAGGCGGCGCGAGCCGAGGCTGAAAACTCCCAACGCCGCGCAGCACTCCTGGCAGAGGCGAGCCGCGTGCTCAGCGCTTCATTCGATTACGAGACGACGCTGGCCGCTTTGGTCAGGTTGGCGGTGCCCGACATCGCAGACTACTGCGCTCTCGACATCGTCGAGGCGGAAGACAGGTTCGAGCGCATTGGTGAAGCGCATAGCGATCCGGCAAAGTCCCATTTGCTTCGTGAGGTCGCGACCTTCCCGCGCAGTGCGCTTACTGACAGGCATCCCCTCATTCGGGTGATGACAACCGGAGAGCCGGTGCTGGAAGCGGAAATTACGCCCGAGTTCATTCGCAATTCGTTTACGTCCGACGCGCAGCGTAGTGTCGTCGACGCACTTGGACCGCGATCCCTGATCTGTGTTCCTCTCGCATCGTCAGGGAAGCCGCTCGGCGCGCTGACGTTGGTGACATCGGACATCTCAGGCCGCCGGTTCAACGTTGCGGACTTGTCCCTCGCCGCCGATCTGGCGCGCCGTGCGGCGATCGTCGTCGAGCACGCACGACTCTTCCATCAGGCGCAAGAGGCAACGAGGGCGCGCGACGATGTGCTCGCCGTGGTCGCTCACGACTTGCGCAATCCATTGAACACCGTGTCGATGGCGGTGACACTCATGCTCGAATCGACGCCCCCCGAGCGCGTTCAGGAGAGGCGTCAGGTGGAGATCGTGCGACGTGCGGCGGATCGAATGAACCGCATGATCCAGGATCTCCTGGACGTGAAGCGCATGGAAGCGGGGCGTCTGACGATGGATGTGCAGGCGGAGGCGCCAGAGACGTTGATCAACGACACGGTCGACATGCTGCGTCCACTTGCCGCAGGCAGCACGGTCAGACTCGAGACGAGCATCGACGAGAACCTGAGTACGGTGCTGGCGGATGCGGCACGCGTTCAACAGGTCTTATCGAACTTGGTGGGGAACGCAGTGAAATTCACGCCGAGGGCGGGTCGGATTACTGTATGCGCCGAGCAGCTGCCCAATGAAGTTCGGTTCGGCGTGATCGATACCGGTCCTGGTATTCCCGCCGAACAGTTGCCTCACATCTTCGGGCGGTTCTGGCAGGCCAGGTCGTCAGACCGGAGGGGAATCGGACTCGGTCTCGCCATCGCCAAGGGAATCGTCGAGGCCCATAACGGCAGAATCTGGGTGGAGAGTCACGTCGGATTGGGGAGCACGTTCTATTTCACGCTGCCCAACACCCCCGCGGAAGGACAGAGCGCAGCCAGCGACGCTCAGTAGGAAGATTTCCGTCCCGAAACCCGCAGCTTTCGCGTAGGCTCGCTATAGACGCGGCCAAGCTCAAATCAGCGCTAAGAAAGGTTGCCGCCAGGCGCTCCTCTCGTCCATATCGCGACGCCGCCTCCGCTCTCGCGCACGGAGGCAGTGACGACCGGGCGCGCGAGCCCGAGGAGGAAAGCTGGGCCAGTCCCTTTCTGACGAATACATTGGGTCCGCCGAAGCGGCGGGCCTGAGATACGTCTCCGATGCGTTGCCGGGAATTCGACGGCACCGTCACGGCCGTGGCTTCATGTACATCGGTCCGGACGGGGACGTCATTCGCGCGCGCGATGCGATTCGTCGCTTCCGATCACTGGTGATTCCGCCGGCGTGGACGGACGTCTGGATCTGCCCACACGAGGACGGCCATCTTCAGGTGACCGCGAGAGATGCGCGCGGCAGAAAGCAGTACCGTTATCACCCGCAGTTTCGCCAGCAGCGCGACGGGACGAAGTTCGAGCGAATGTTCGAGCTGAGCGATGTGCTGTGGAAGATCCGCGAGCGCGTGGAGTCGGACATCACTCTCCCCGGGCTCGCCCGCAACAAGATCATGGCGACGGTAGTCTGGCTGCTGGAGACCACCCTGATTCGAATCGGGTCCGACGAATACAGGAAGGCCAACAAGTCATTCGGTCTCACGACGCTGCGCAGGCGTCACGTGGCTGTCGTGGGATCGGAGATGCGCTTTGAATTCAAGGGCAAGAGCGGCGTCCAGCACGCCGTCTCGGTAACGGACAAGCGGATCGCACGGATCGTTCAGCGCTGCCAGGAGCTGCGGGGAGAGGAGCTGTTCAAGTACCTCGACGACGACGGCAAGCGACAGGAAGTGGACGCAGAAGACGTCAACGCCTACCTGCAGGAAATCACGGGTCGTGAGGTCACTGCCAAGGATTTCAGAACATGGGCGGGCACGATGCTCGTGGCGCAAGCGTTGCGCACGGTCGGACCCGCGGCGACGAAACGCGAGGCCGAAAAAAACATCGTCGCCGCCGTCGACGTGACCGCGAAGCGACTCGGCAATACGCGCAGTGTCTGCCGGAAGTACTACATCCATCCCGCCCTCATCGAGGCGTACCTCGAGGGGTCCGTGCTGCCGCCGTTACCCGAGCGTCGCTGGAACAAGCGCAAATCCACGGGGCCGACCCTGCGCCAACACGAACTGGATGTGCTTGCTTTCCTGAAAGCGCGGCTCAAGCCCAAAACCCGTCGCGCCGCCGCACTCCGCCGAACCGCTCCTGCTCCCGCGACGGAGCAGCCGGATGCTGAGACGGCTCCGCGTCTCGACGAGCTGAAGCCTACCGGATCCTAATCCAGGTACGGGTAGTCCGGGTCGGCTAATCGCGCCGCGCGCGCCGCGGCTTCCGGCCCCGCGATTTCTCTCGCGAGGTCGAGTAGCATTGGACTCAAATGCTCGCCATAGCGCAGCAGGCTGGCGGCCCTGGCGCGGCGAGCCAGCAAGAATGCCAAAAAGGGTTGATCCGCCTTGAGTGCGTTACAGGACGGACACGCGAGCACGAGGTTGTCGCGCCGGTCGTAGGCAGTCTTCCCTTTGCGAGGCGTCACATGGTCCATCGTGATTGCCTTCGCGGTCACTCGGCGCTCGCAATACGCGCACACTGGTCCATGCCTGTCGAGAAGCCATTGTCGCGTTTCCATATACGCGTTGCGGCTTGTCGGAAGGGACGTGTGCTGTTGCTGCGGCCTGCGTCGGCCGCGCTTGCGCGGTTTTCGTGTCCTTCTTCTTGGTTGCGTCAATTCGGACGGGTGTCTGACTTGAATGCAGTAATAAAGATTAGCAATGCGCGCGCCGCCGCTAGATGCCCATCCGGCAGGGAGTTAGCTTTTCGCTTCAATGACGATGCGAGACAAGCTCGACCTCCTCGCCCGCCGCCGGGCCGAGTCGGAGCTCGGAGGGGGCGAGGCCCGCCTCAAAGCACAACACGAAAAGGGCAAGCTGTCCGCCCGCGAACGCCTGGACCTTCTGCTCGACGAGGGAAGTTTCGTCGAGCTCGATCGTTTTGTAGTCCACCGTTCTACCGACTTCGGCCTCGAGAGCCAAAAGTACTATGGTGACGGGGTGATCACGGGCTACGGGAAGATCGATGGCAGGCTCGTTTATGTCTTCTCCCAGGATTTCACGGTTTTCGGCGGATCGCTGTCAGAAGCCTTCGCCGAAAAAATCGTCAAGGTGATGGACCTGGCAATGCGGAATGGCGCGCCGATGATCGGCCTGAACGATTCGGGCGGGGCGCGCATTCAGGAAGGCGTGGTCTCGCTCGGCGGCTACGCCGAGATCTTTCTTCGGAATACTCTCGCGTCAGGGGTTGTCCCGCAAATCTCGGCGATCCTAGGGCCCTGTGCGGGCGGCGCGGTCTATTCGCCCGCTATCACGGACTTCACCTATATGGTTCGCCGGTCTTCGTACATGTTCGTGACCGGTCCCAACGTTGTGAAGACGGTGACGCACGAAGATGTATCGATGGAGGAGCTGGGTGGGGCCGACACCCACGCCGGGAAGTCTGGTGTTGCCCACTTCGCCTGCGATTCCGAGACCGAGTGTCTGCAACAGATTCGCGATCTTTTCCGCTTCGTGCCGTCGAACAACCTCGGTGACCCACCACGTGGAACAGGAGCGGACCCGCGCGACCGGCGGGAGGAATCTCTTCTGGACGTTGTTCCCGACAATGCGAATAAGCCGTATGACATGCACGAGGTCATCAAGCGCATAGTCGATGACGCGGAGTTCTATGAGGTCCAGCGCGAGTACGCCGGGAATATCATTTGCGGCTTCGCGCACCTGGGCGGCTATAGCGTCGGAGTGGTGGCGAATCAGCCAGCGGTCCTGGCGGGCGTTCTGGACATCAACGCATCGCTGAAAGCTGCGCGCTTCATTCGCTTCTGCGACGCGTTCAACATTCCTCTGGTGACGTTCGAGGACGTCCCCGGTTTTCTACCCGGCGTGGCCCAGGAACATGGCGGCATAATCAAGCACGGAGCCAAGCTGCTGTTCGCGTATTGCGAGGCAACCGTTCCCAAGCTGACGGTCATTACCCGCAAAGCCTATGGCGGCGCGTATGACGTCATGAGCTCGAAGCACATACGGGGCGATTTCAATGTTGCCTGGCCGACGGCGGAAATCGCTGTGATGGGACCGAAGGGTGCGGTGGAGATCCTATTCCGGAAGGATATTCAGGAGAGTGATAATCCAGCCGCAGCTACCGACGCCAAGATCGAAGAATACCGTGAGAAGTTTGCGCACCCATACGTCGCCGCCGGCAGGGGCTACCTCGACGACATCATCGATCCCCGCGATACCAGGCCTGTTCTCATCAGCGCTCTGGAATCGCTGCAGGGCAAGCGCGATAAAAATCCGCCCAAGAAGCACGGCAACATTCCGCTTTAGCCGAAGGTGTTCGACAAAGTCCTGATCGCCAATCGCGGCGAAATCGCGCTTCGCGTCATTCGCGCGTGCAACGAGCTTGGAATAAAGACCGTTGCCGTGTACAGCCAAGCCGATGTTCGGGCTCCGCACGTCCGCGAGGCAGACGAAGCCGTTCTGATTGGTCCGGCGCCATCGAGCGAGAGCTACCTGCGGGGCGAAAAGATCGTCGAGGCCGCGCTGCGAACTGGTGCGCAGGCTGTTCACCCAGGGTACGGTTTTCTCGCCGAGCGCGAATGGTTCGCGCGCGCGGTCCGTGACGCTAGTCTCGTTTGGGTGGGGCCACCCGCCGAGGCGATCGCCGCAATGGGCAGTAAGACAGCGGCACGTGCGCTCGCGTTGGCTCATAACGTTCCCGTCGTTCCGGGAACGACGGAAGCGCTCAAGGATGCGAAGGAAGCCGAAACCATCGCCGGAAAATTTGGCTATCCGGTTCTGCTCAAAGCCGCTGCTGGTGGAGGTGGCAAAGGTATGCGCGTGGTGTCTTCGGCCAAGGATCTCGCGGGCGCGCTCGAAGCGGCCAAGCGCGAAGCGAAAGGCGCGTTCGGGGACGATGCGGTCTACCTCGAGAAGTTCGTCGCGCGCCCGAGACACATCGAGATCCAGGTTCTCGCCGACACTCACGGCAACGTTCTCTCGCTGGGAGAGCGCGAATGCTCAGTGCAGCGACGCCATCAGAAAATGATCGAGGAAGCTCCGAGTGTGGCAGTGTCGCCGGAGTTGCGGGCACGGATGGGAGAAAACGCCGTTCGGATGGCGAAGGCAGCTGGTTACGTGAATGCCGGGACCTGCGAGTTCCTGCTGGACCAGAACGGCGACTTCTATTTTCTGGAGATGAACACCCGCATCCAGGTCGAGCATCCGGTTACGGAACTGGTGACCGGCATCGATCTGGTGCAATGGCAGCTGCGGATCGCCGCTGGTGAAAAGCTGCCGTTCGTTCAGACGGAAATCACGCCGCGAGGGTGGTCGATCGAGTGCCGCATCACCAGCGAGGACGCGTCCAACAATTTTTTGCCGTCCACCGGACGCATAACCTACCTCCACTTGCCAAGCGGACCCGGAGTGCGCTGGGACGGCGGAATTGAATCCGGAAGCGAAGTCAGTCTGTATTACGATCCGATGCTGGCCAAACTGATCGTTTGGGGAGCTGACCGGGACCAGGCTGTCACGCGAATGCGCCGTGCGCTGGTAGACCTGATCGTTCAGGGTGTGGAGACTTCGCGCGACTTCCACATCAGAATGATGGACGACGACGAATTCCGTCGTGGCGCGATCGACATCCAGTGGCTCGAGCGAAAACTTCCCGAGATACTCGGCAGACCCCCCAGCGAAGATGCGATGAGGGTCGCGGCTCTCGCCGGCGTACTGCTCGCCGAGCGTGATCGATCGGCGCGCGCGGTTTCAGTTTCTGCGAGCGGTGGTGGCAGCCCGGCTTCCGAATCCGGTGGGCTGGACTCGTGGAAGCAGGCGGCACGAATCGAAGGGTTGCGCAGCTGATGCCGACGATCAGCGTGCCGATCGACTCGATCGCGGCAGGAGGAGACGGAGTTGGAAGGAGCAACGGGTTGGTCGTATTCGTTCCGCGCACCGCCCCCGGTGATGTCGTCACCGCCCAGATATCGGGCAAGGGACATTTCGCGAGGGGCTCGCTGCGCGCGACTGTCACTCCGTCGGCGGTGCGGATCGAGCCGCCGTGCCCTCACTACACGCGCGACAAGTGCGGTGGCTGTCAGCTGCAGCATATCACTTACGAAGCGCAGCTGGAGGCGAAACGTGGAATCATTCGAGATTCGCTGCAGCGCATTGGCAAGCGCCAGGTCGGGCTACCTCAAATCGACCGAAGTCCGAAGGAGTGGAGATATCGCACCAAGCTGACGCTGGCTATGCGGAGGCGCGGAGCCCGCTGGATCGCCGGCCTTCATCCATATGATGATCCGGTTCACGTCTTCGCTCTCGCGGATTGTCCCATTACCGATCGACGTGTCGTGGCGGCGTGGCGCGAGGTGATGGAGGCCGATGCCTATTTTCCCGACGCACCGGAATTGCGTGGCAGCGTGCGCATAACGGGCGAGGGGCCGACGTTCGTAATGATGGGCGGAAAGAGCTGGGGTGCGCGCAGCCAGTTCCTCGCTGCAACACCAACGTTGTCAGCGGTGTGGTGGGAACCCGCCGAGGATCAGCCGCGGCGTTTGCTCGTCGACAAACGAAAAGACCGTTCGCCGAGCGCCTCATTCGCGCAGATCAACAGTGAAATGGCGGAAGTTCTCCGGCAGTACGTGATTGAGCGCGCGAGGTCCTATGAGCCGCGCACGGTGATCGATGCTTACGCCGGCGCGGGTGAGATCGCCTTGGCGCTCAGCGAGACCGGAGCGCGGGTGACGGCGTTAGAGCTCGATCCGGATGCGTCCGCGTGGTCGGCGGAGCGACTCAGCGAACCCTCGCGCGCCATCCAGGCTCGGGTCGAGGACGCGCTGCCAGGTCTGCTTCCCGCGGATCTCGTCATTCTCAACCCTCCACGGGCCGGCGTGGATCAGCAAGTGACCAATACACTGGAGAACGAAGCGGGACATGTACGCTCAGTGATCTACGTCAGCTGCAATCCGGCCACGCTCGCGCGCGATGTTGCTCGACTGCCCAGTTATCAGATAGCGTCGGTACGCGCCTTCGACATGTTTCCGCAAACGGCGCACGTCGAGACGGTGTGCGAGCTGCAACCAATGCCAGCTTCCGAATGAAATACGTCGTCGAGCTGAACGGCCAGCGAAAGACGGTGTCTATCGACCCCGCGGGTGCGGCCTACGAGAACGAACAACCAGCGCACGCCGAGCTGTCGGAGATCGAAGGCAGTCCAGTGCACATGGTGAAGATTGGAACGCGGGTCTTTCGCGTCGTCACTGAGAAGAAGCCGGGTCGCGGCCGCTACCGGTTGTGGGTGGACGGATATCGTTTCGAGGTCGAGGCCCTCGATGAACGGACGCGAGCTATACGCGATCTTTCGGCTGCGAATGCGGTTCCGGCCGGACCTGCGCCGGTACTTGCTCCGATGCCGGGTCTCATCGTTCGGGTCAATGTCAGTCCAGGAGATATCGTCGAGGCGGGCCAGGGAGTGATCGTGATGGAGGCGATGAAGATGGAGAACGAGCTCCGCGCGACTTCCTCAGGGACCGTGAAGCGGGTGGAGGTCTCACCCGGAACTGCCGTCGAAAAGGGAACTCTTCTGGTCGCTCTCGAATAGAACGATTTCCGCAGGCGTAGGCGCTTCGTTTTGGCCGACCCGCCGCGGTTGACACAGTGTCCTGTCGCCGATACCTTAAAAGGCTGTCGCAAAACCACTTAGTCGCAATTAACCGCTCGGAACCCACACGAACGAAAGGGGGCCGGCACTTACATAGTTCCGCTATACATGAAGACATACTCCGCGACCCCGCGGGATATTGAGCACCAGTGGTATATCGTCGACGCCGAGGACATGGTCCTTGGCCGTCTGGCGACCGAGGTCGCAAAGATCATCCGCGGCAAGCATAAGCCGATGTTCACGCCCCACATGGATACGGGCGACAATGTCATCGTGATCAACGCCGCGAAGGTCCGCGTCACCGGCAAGAAGGCGGAACAGAAGCGCTACTTCAGGCACACCGGTTACATGGGACACGAGCGCTTCACGCCGTTCGAGACCATGCTGGCCAAGCATCCTGAGCGCGTTATCGAGAAGGCTGTCTACGGCATGCTGCCCAAGACTGCTCTCGGACGCCAGAAGCTTCGCGGCAAGCTCCGTGTCTTCGCGGATGACAAGCACACCCACGCGGCGCAGCAGCCGAAAGTGCTGGACCTCAACAAGAAGAGTGAGAAGTAATGGCTTCTGAAACGACGCACACGATCGGACGGCGCAAAGAGGCCGTCTGCCGACTATACATCAAGCCCGGCTCAGGCAAATGGTCTGTGAACGGACGCACCCTCGGTGATTACTTCCCGCGGCCCGCGCACGTCTCCGCCATTCAGCAGCCATTCACGATCACGGATACGCTCGGTCGATTTGATGTGAAGGCGAAGGTCGAAGGCGGTGGGCTCACGGGACAGGCCGGCGCGCTGCGCCTCGCCGTCGCCCGCGCGCTCGTGAAGTTGGATGAATCACATCGCAGGAAGCTGCGCGATCTGCAGTTGTTGACGCGTGACGCGAGAGCGGTCGAGCGCAAGAAGCCCGGCCGTCCCAAGGCACGCAAGAAGTTCCAGTTCTCGAAGCGTTAACCCCGAAGGAATCTCTATTTAATGGCTCAGCCAAACCTGGAGCAGCTACTGGAAGCCGGTGTTCACTTTGGACACCAGACCCGCCGTTGGAACCCGAAGATGCGTCGTTTCATCTTCGCGGAGAGAAACGGCATCCATATCATCGATCTGCAGAAGACTCTCCGTCAGCTCGAGCTGGCTCAGAAGCTCGCTCGCGAAGTGATCCTTCGAGGCGACAACGTTCTGTTCGTCTGCACCAAGCGGCAGCTCGTCAACATCGTGAAGAGCGAAGCCGAGCGTTGCGGGGCGATGTACGTGACGGAGAGATGGCTGGGCGGATTGCTCACCAACTTCCAGACCGTGAAAAAGCAGGTGAGACGGTTGAAGGAACTGGAAGCGGGGAGCGAGGCTGGTGGTGATTTCGAGAACTACACCAAGAAAGAGCAGCTGATGATGAGTCGTCAGCGCGACAAGCTTTCCAAGAACCTTGCTGGCATCAAGAACCTTACGCGTCTTCCCGGTCTCATGTTCGTGATCGACTCCAAGAAGGAGCGGATCGCGGTCAACGAGGCCAACAAGCTCACGATTCCGCTGATCGCGCTGGTCGATACCAACGCTGATCCGGATCTGATCACGGTTCCGATCGCCGGCAACGACGATGCGATCCGCTCAGTGGAGCTGATGACCAAGGCGATCGCCGATGCGATTGTCGAAGCCCGTCGGGAAGCGCCGGTGCGCGAGGAAGTCGAAGAGACCGAATCGTACACTTATAGCTCTGACCGCGGCGCGGAGCCGGAAGGTGAGGGCGACAAAAAGAGAAAGAGACGGCCACGCAGGCGAAGGGCGAAGCCCGAAGCGAT
>JBJMOT010000128.1:0-4787 GCA_045803585.1 Gemmatimonadaceae bacterium | reverse complement strand
GGAGCACCTCTCCAACTTGGGCTATCCCCACAGCGGCTGATTGCCCTGGTCTCGATCTGGGTGTTGACCTGGATCAATCTGCGGGGAATCAAGGAAGGGAAGTGGGTGCAGACTACGCTCACCGTCGTGAAGACAGTGGCGCTCGCGGGTTTGATCCTGCTCGGATTGACGATTGGACGTCATGCCGATGCGATCACCGCGAACTTCTCGAACGGAAACTTCAATCCGGTCTCTTTTGCTCCGGCGTTCGTTCTCGCCTTCGGCGCGGCGCTGGTGGGCTCGCTGTTCTCGAGCGACGCGTGGAACAACGTCACGTTCGCCGCCGCTGAAGTGCACTCGCCGCAGAGGAATCTTCCTCGCGCATTGATTTACGGCACCGGCCTCGTCTGCCTGCTGTATCTGCTGGCGAACGTGGCCTATCTAAATGTGCTGCCGATGAAGGGTGTGGCGAACGGCGCCACCGTCATGGAGCGAGGAATCCAGTTCGCGACGCAGGACCGGGTCGCGAGCGCGATGATGGAGACGATCTTCGGCGCGATCGGCGCATCGATCATGGCTGCCCTTATCCTGATCTCGACGTTCGGCTGCAACAACGGACTGATTCTGTCGGGTGCCCGGGTGTACTACGCGATGGCGCGCGACAAGGTGTTTTTCCGACGTACCGGAAATCTCAACCGGCACAACGTACCGGCCGCGGCGCTGATCGCGCAGTCGATCTGGACGAGTCTGCTATGTCTGACCGGCACATACGGGCAGCTATTGAATTACGTGATTTTCGCTGCGCTGATATTCTACGCACTGACTACGGTGGGCTTGTTCCGACTGCGCAAATCGCGCCCGGACGCCGAGCGGCCTTATAAGGTTGTCGGCTACCCAGTTCTGCCCGCTCTATACATCATTCTCGCGTCGGCAATTGCCATCATTTTGCTGATCGCGGACCAGACCCGAGCCCAGGCCTTGTCAGGACTCGTGATCGTACTGCTCGGCGTTCCAGTCTATTTCATCTGGCGCAAAGTTGAATCTGCGCCAGCGCGCTGAGCAAAAGGCCGACCTGTCCGGCCGCTATTTACCCTTGGAGAATTCAGAATGAATCGGAAGTTTGCAGGAGCTCTTTCTACCTTCGCTCTCGTCTTGTTCTCGCTGATGTTTGCGGGCGTACGACTGGCTGGCGCACAAGGCGTCGCCGACAATCGCACCGACAGCTCTATCGCCGCGGCAGCGACCGGGGTGGCGCAGGCGGTGCCGGTAGAGCACCAGGCAGGCGGCGAAGCGAATCTGGTCATCCCGGATTTGTCACAGGTGAGTTTCCTCGGAGGCATTCACGGCCGTTCGCTCCTGATGAGCGGACTGGTGGTGTGCGTGCTCGGGCTTCTGTTCGGGCTGGTTTTCTACAGCCAGCTCAAGAAGATGGCGGTGCACGGCTCGATGTTGGAGATCTCCGAGTTGATATACGAGACGTGTAAGACCTACCTGATCACGCAGGGCAAATTCATTCTGATCCTGGAAGTCTTCATCGGCTTCGTGATCCTCTTGTACTTCGGATTTCTCCTCAAATTCGAGGCGATGAAGGTGGCGATCATTCTGCTCTTCAGTCTGGTCGGCATCGCGGGCAGCTACGGCGTGGCGTGGTTCGGAATCCGGATCAACACGTTCGCCAATTCGCGGACCGCTTTCGCGAGCTTGCGTGGCAAGCCGTATCCCTGCTACTCGATTCCGCTCAAAGCGGGCATGAGCATCGGCATGCTTCTCATCAGCGTCGAGCTGGTGATCATGCTTTTCATCCTGCTGTTCATTCCCGGTGATTACGCCGGACCCTGCTTCATTGGGTTCGCGATCGGTGAATCGCTTGGTGCCGCTGCGCTGCGTATCGCCGGTGGAATCTTCACCAAGATCGCCGACATCGGTGCAGACCTGATGAAGATCGTGTTCAACGTCAAGGAAGACGACGCCAGGAACCCCGGCGTGATCGCGGACTGCACGGGTGACAACGCCGGAGACTCAGTCGGACCGAGCGCCGACGGCTTCGAAACCTACGGCGTCACTGGTGTCGCGCTCATCTCCTTTATCGTGCTGGCGGTCCGTGAGCCGGCCGTACAGGTGCAGCTGCTCGTTTGGATCTTCGTGATGCGCATCATGATGATCGTGGCCAGCGGGCTGTCATATCTGATCAACGAGACAATCGCCAAGGCGCGTTACGCCAACGCGGATGAAATGGACTACGAAGCACCGCTAACGTCGTTGGTGTGGCTGACATCGCTGGTGTCCGTGGCGCTGACGTTCCTCGTCTCTCGCCTGCTGCTTCCGGATCTCGGTGATGGATCGTTGTGGTGGAAGCTCTCCGCCGTCATCACCTGCGGAACCCTGGCCGGCGCGATTATCCCGGAGCTGGTAAAGGTTTTTACGTCGGTGAAATCCGCGCACGTGAGGGAAGTAGTGACCTCGTCGCGAGAGGGGGGAGCGTCGCTCAACATCCTGTCGGGATTCGTCGCCGGCAATTTCAGCGCGTACTGGCTGGGAATGTCGATCATGGCTCTGATGGCCATTGGTTTTCTGGTGAGCACCACCGGCTTCGGCGCCTTGATGATTGCGCCCGCGGTGTTCGCATTCGGTCTCGTCGCCTTCGGATTCCTGGGAATGGGACCGGTGACGATCGCAGTGGATTCCTATGGTCCGGTCACCGACAACGCACAGTCGGTCTTCGAGCTTTCGCTAATCGAGCAGGTGCCTGGTATTCATCAGCAGGTGAAGAACGAGTACGGCTTCGATCCGCAGTTCGAGCGCGCGAAAGATCTTCTCGAGGAGAATGACGGGGCGGGCAACACGTTCAAGGCGACCGCGAAGCCTGTGCTCATCGGCACCGCCGTCGTCGGCGCGACGACGATGATCTTCTCAATCATCGTTGGACTCACTCACGGCCTGCAGCCGGAGTTCATCGCTAATCTGTCCATTCTTCACCCACCGTTTCTGCTTGGCCTGATAACGGGCGGCGCGATGATCTATTGGTTCACGGGAGCGTCAACCCAAGCAGTAACGACGGGCGCCTACCGTGCCGTCGAGTTCATCAAGGCGAACATCAATCTCGAGAGCACCGCAAAGGCCTCCGTCGAGGACAGCAAGAAGGTTGTCGAGATCTGCACCAAGTACGCGCAGCAAGGGATGTTCAACATCTTCCTGACCGTCTTCTTCGCAACGCTCGCCTTCGCATTCGTCGAGCCGTACTTCTTCATCGGGTATCTGATCTCAATCGCGCTGTTCGGGCTGTTCCAGGCGATCTTCATGGCGAATGCCGGTGGCGCATGGGACAACGCCAAGAAAATCGTCGAGGTCGAGCTGAAGCAGAAGGGAACTCCGCTCCATGCCGCAACGGTTGTCGGCGATACGGTCGGCGATCCGTTCAAGGACACTTCTTCGGTCGCGCTCAATCCGATCATCAAGTTCACCACGTTGTTCGGATTGCTGGCAGTAGAGCTCGCGGTCTCGCTGACGGAGGACAAAGGCTCGACACTAACGCACGCATTGGCAGCCGTGTTCTTCCTTATCTCGGTGACCTTCGTGTGGCGGTCATTCTACGCCATGCGTGTAAAGAGCGCAGTGGCTTGATTCGCTCGCTGTTTGCGCGAAAGCCGATAGCGGCGCTTCTGGCTGAGGGCGAAAATCCGCAAGGATTGAAACGGGTATTGGGTGCAGGCGACCTGATCATGCTCGCAATTGGCGCGGTGATCGGCGCCGGGATATTCGGCTCGATCGGCTCGGCGGCGGCGGGACAGGTGGATGCCGCCGGCAATGTGATTCGCGTGGGAGCCGGCCCGGCTCTGGTGATTTCCTTCCTGTTGCTTGGCGCCTGCTGTGCGCTGGCCGGCCTGTGCTACGCCGAGCTCGCTTCGATGATCCCGCAGGCGGGGAGCGCGTACGCTTATACGTACGCGACACTCGGCGAACTGGTGGCCTGGATCATAGGCTGGGATCTGATTCTCGAGTACGCTGTCGGGAACGTCGCGGTCGCGATCTCCTGGGGCGACTACTTCAAGTCGCTGTTCGGAGACTGGTTCTCAATGCCGATCTGGCTTACAACCGGTTACCGCACGGCACTCCTAAGCTCCAACCCCGAGATTCATGGGCTGATCGATACGGCGCCTCGAATCGCGGGCATTCCGATCCTGATCAACATACCGGCGTTCGCGATCGTGATGCTCATCACCTGGCTGCTGCTACTGGGCGTCAGAGAAAGCGCGCGCGCCAACAACATCATGGTTGCGGTGAAGCTGATAGTGCTGACTCTGTTCATTGTCATGGGTCTTCAGCACATCAATCCAGCGAACTACCATCCTTTCGCACCGAACGGATTCACGGGAATTCATCAGGGTGCCGCGATCGTGTTCTTCGCCTACATCGGATTCGACGCCATCTCGACTGCGGCAGAGGAGACGAAGAATCCGCAGCGCAATCTGCCCATTGGCATTCTTGGTGGACTCGCGATCTGCACCGTGATCTACATCATCATCGGATACGTGCTAACCGGTATGGTTCCCTATCAACAGCTCGGAACAGCCGCTGATCCTCTCGCTTTCGCGCTCAAGGCAACTGGCATGACGAGCATCGCGAAAATCGTCGCGCTCGGCGCGGTGTTCTCGATGGCAGCGGTACTCCTGGTGTTCCAGTACGGACAGCCTCGGATTTTCTTCGCGATGGCGCGCGATGGGCTGCTGCCCGCGTGGGCGAGCAAAGTCCACGGGAAGTACCGGACGCCGTATGTCACGACGCTCCTGACAGGAGTCTTCGTCGCGCTG
>JBJMOT010000127.1:0-4116 GCA_045803585.1 Gemmatimonadaceae bacterium | reverse complement strand
TCGATGTCCAGCGCGACCACATCCGTGCGCGGACGCATTACGTCGCGCGACTTCTTCTCGTGAAAATCCAGGACGCCCGCCAGCATGGCGCGATCGGATTCGTCGAGCGTTCCACGAGCATGGGCCTGCATCACAAGAAAACGGATCTCTTCCGGGCTGTGCCCCTCCTCGTCCGTGGCGGGTTTGACGCCAAACAGGCGCAGCAATGCGTTGGCGGTTCCGTTGAATATCGAGATGAACGGCGACATGAATCTCGAAAAGACCATCAGCGGGGTAGCTATCGCCTTGGCGGTCTTCTCAGGGCTTGCCAGGGCGATGGACTTGGGAGCGAGCTCGCCCAGAACAATGTGAAAGAACGTAAGGAGGAAAAACGCCAATGGCACCGCCGCGACGTGGGTCGCAGTCGGCGACGGATTGAGTCGGAGGAGCCGAAACAGCTGATCGAAAAGGTGCGCGAGAACCGGCTCGCCGATCCAGCCAAGGGCGAGGGAGGCGATTGTAATCCCCAGCTGCGTGCCCGCTATGTAGCGGTCAAGATGCTGGAGCGCGGCCTGCACGGTCTTCGCCCGGCGGTCGCCTCGGGCGATCATCTCGTCCAGTTTGCTGCGACGCGCGGCAACCAGCGCAAACTCCGCGGCCACAAAAAAACCGTTGATGGCGACCAGTCCAAGAACCGCTATCAAACTGCTGGTCGCTACGGTGATGGAGGGAGGGTCGGTGGCCTCCGGGGCAACAAGTCCAAGGACCATAAGCCTGTAATCTATATGGTAGTAGAGACTTAGGAGCCTCAGGAGCGTCTATTTGACGTTCCTCTCTAACCAAATCAATTTGGAATACCTGCTACCGGCAGTTCCGCTCACGCCCGCAGCTCCAAGGCACGCGCTCACGATCCCCGGCCCCGTCTGGGGTGCAAGGGAGAGGGTCCTAAGGGTCCTCTACCTGGGCCGCTTGTCTCTTGCGACCGCGATCTTTGTCGCCGCTATAGCCGTCTGGCGTCGGGCAGACACTACCGCGACACTAGTGGCGACGCTCGCCTTCATCTCGACTCTGTTCTTCACCAGCGGGTCGATTTTCTACAGCGCGCGTCAGGAAGGCGTCCCGCGCGATGGCTTTTTCTACCTGCAGACGATCTTCGACCTGCTGCTGGTGACGACCATCGTTCACCTGACACAGACGAACGCCCCATCGCAGCTGGCTCCGCTTTACATCCTGGTCATCGCCGTGAGTGCGCTGCTACTCCCGCCGGCCGGGGTCCTGCTCATCGCCATGCTCGGCGATGTGCTCTACTTCGCGGTGACGATCTTCGACCGCGTGGCTGCTTTCGACCTGCCAATCCTCGTCCAGCTGGGAATCTTCGGCGCAGTTGCGCTTGGATGCGGGTACATCGGCGCGCGACTCCGCGAGGCACACGCCGGCCGCGAAGAGATGGCGGCGGAGCTTGCTGCCTTCAGGCTTAGAGAAGCCGACATCGAAAGACTGCATACGAGAGCCGAGCGTCTCGAAGCGGTCGCAGAGCTGAGCGCGTCGCTCGCACACGAGATCAAGAATCCGCTGGCATCGATCAGAAGCGCAGCGGAGCTTCTGGCGAAGGTTCCTGGCTCGGACGACGACACGCGCACGCTGACTCACTTGGTTCAGCGAGAATCAGACAGGCTCTCCCGGCTGCTCTCCGAATTTCTGGATTTCGCGCGTACCGGCGTAACCAGCGTGCGCCGCGTGGATCTGGTGGAAGTTGCGCACCATGCTGCCGCGCTCGTTACCGCGCACCCGGACAAACCGGAGAACGTCACGATTCGCGAGGTGTTTCCTTCGACACCGCTGGTCGTCGTTGGCGACGACGACCTGTTGCATCGCGCGATCTTCAATCTCCTACTCAACGCAGTGCAGGCATCTCCTCCCGGTGGCGAAGTCCGTCTAGAGGCAGCGGAGCTGTCTCATCACCAGCTGCCCGCGCAGGCAGAGCGTTTCACGCGCGGCGCTTTCATGCTGCAGGTCACCGACCAGGGACGCGGCATCGCGGAAGCAATCAAGGAGAGGCTGTTCGAGCCTTTCGTTTCGACGAGAGTCGGCGGTACAGGCCTGGGACTCTCCATAGTCCATCGGGCCGTTGAAGCCCATCATGGGTTCATTCTGGTGGATGGAAACGGCAAGGCATCCGGCACGAAATTCACGGTGATCCTGCCGAAGCTCGGGCACGATGGCGCCCGCAGAACTCCGAAGGCGTCGACGCTGGTACAGCACGGATGACGACTGCCGCGACTTCAGCTCCGACAGTCCTCGTCATCGATGACGAGATGGGCATTCTCGACACGATTCGCATCCTGCTCAAGAACGAAGGCTTCATCCCGTATACCGCGCTCGGCGGCAAGAAGGGGCTCGAGCAGATCGCCGCGCTCAGGCCCGAGCTGATCATCACCGATGTGCGCATGCCCGATGTGACGGGGCTCGACATCCTCGCCTCCGTTCGCGCGCACGATCCCGACGCGGTCGTGATCCTGATGACGGCGCAGGCGAGCCTGCAGTCTGCGATTGGGGCGGTGAACAACGGCGCGTTCTATTACATCCAGAAACCCTTCAAGAACGAAGAGCTGGTGGCGATAGTTCGTCGCGCGGCGGAGCATCGCAACCTGAAGCGCGAGAACAAAACGCTCAAGGCGGACGCCAAGAGGCGGGACCGGTCTGGCAAGCCGATTGGTGCAAGCAAGACCTGGCTCGACGCATTGCACGTCGCCGAGTCAGTCGCGGAGACCGACTCAACGGTATTGCTGCAGGGAGAGTCGGGGACCGGCAAGGAAGTAGTCGCCCGGTACATTCACGACCTCTCGCCACGGGCGGCGAAGCCCTTTCTCTCCATCAACTGCGGCGCGCTACCGGAAAGTCTGCTGGAGAGTGAGCTGTTTGGTCACATCAAAGGATCCTTCACCGGAGCGTCGCGGGACAAGGAAGGTCTGTTTTCGGCGGCGGGCGAGGGCACGTTCTTTCTCGACGAAATTGGTGAGACTACACCGGCGACGCAGGTCAAGCTTCTGCGCGTGCTGCAACAGCGCGAGGTGATCCCCGTCGGGGCCACGGAGGCCAAGCCGGTCAACGCCAGAGTGATCGCTGCAACCAATCGCGATCTCGACGACGAGATCAAGCGCGGGAACTTCCGCAGCGATCTGTTCTATCGACTGAACGTCATCTCGATTGTGCTGCCGCCGCTCAGAAATCGCCCAGGTGATATGCAGCTACTCTCCGACGCGTTTCTGGCAAAGGCCGGTGAACTACGAGGCGAAGAGCCGAAGACGCTTGCGCCCGAAGCAGCCGAAGCGATGCAGCGTTATACCTGGCCTGGAAACGTCCGCGAATTGGAGAACGCGCTGGAGCGGGCCGTGATTCTGGCGAAAGGAGGGACGATCCCGCTATCAGCGCTGCCCGAGCGCGTCGTCGAGCCCAAATCCGACCCCTTGGTGAGCGAGGCCGTCCAGACCAATCCTACGCTGGACACGATCGAGCGGGCCTACATCCTATGGGTCCTGGAAAACGAAGGGGGCAATAAGCCTCGCACGGCGGAAGTGCTGGGGATCGATCCATCGACCCTGTACCGCAAGCTCTCACGTTACGGTCTGCCTACGTAACGGCAATCCTGCGGATACTCGGCCGAGTCAAGCCCAACGCCCGCGGGCGGGCCCTTTCTTCGCAACTTCAAAGCTGACAATCAGATAACAACGCCAAATAGCCCGCTCAAGGCCCGTTTTCCTGTGCCCGGAACCGCTGTTGGAGCGTCTTAGGGTAGGCGAATGCACTGCGTTTGCCCCCCTTACCAACGCTTCAGGAGATGCAATGAGCAACAAAAAGGGTTTTACCCTTATCGAGCTTCTGATCGTAGTCGTCATCATCGGCATTCTTGCCGCGATTGCGATTCCGAAGTTTGCAAATACCAAAGACAAGGCGTACGTCGCCGCGATGAAGTCTGACCTTCGCAACATGGCGACCTACGAAGAGCAGTACGCTGCCGATAACGGTGGTGCGTATTTCTCGGGCACGGCCACGATGGCTGCGCCTCTCCAGGGCTTTACGCCTTCGCAGAACGTGACGGTCACGGTCACCGCGACCGCTGGTCCGCCGCCTTCATGG
>JBJMOT010000126.1:0-40639 GCA_045803585.1 Gemmatimonadaceae bacterium | reverse complement strand
GAGCGCCAGATCCAGGCCGCAGACTCTGCGCGTCGCGCCGGATTTCGTAAAGGGAAACATGACCGGCCCCTGAAGTCGCCTCCCAAGCCGGCCGGTCCAGTCGATATGGACGTTGCCGGGACCGCCGAAATCGAGTCCTTACGGAACATAGGACCGGCTCTGGCCAGGCGGATCGTAGCCGACCGTGACTCGTTCGGACCCTTCGGCTCCATGGATGGATTATCACGAGTAAAAGGCATCGGACCCTCTATGGTAGTAAAACTAGGCTCAAGCGTAACCTTCTCGCTCGTCCCGCGTCCTACCAACACAGTCATACCCAGGCGCTCCGAACTGCCAAAAGCACGCAGGAAGCCTCACCGGAGGGACACCAGTCCTTGACAGCTCCTGCCGCTAAAACGCCGAGGCTAGGCGACCTGCTCCTGAGAGAAGGGCTGATCACACAAGATCAGCTCAATAAGGCTCTTCAGGAACAGCGACACAACGGCACCCGCGTCGGCTATAACCTGGTCAAGCTCGGTTTTGTGAAAGAAACCGACCTCACCAGGATGCTGGCGCGGCAGCACAAGATGCCTGCCGTCGATCTGACCAAGTTCCAGGTCGATGGGCGCATCGCCAAGCTGATTCCCGGTGAACTCGCACTCAAGCACAACGTTCTGCCGCTGAAGCGCGATGGCCGCACGCTGACCATCGCCATGTCCGATCCGGCGACGATGTCCGTGCTCGACGACATCAAGTTCATCACGCGTCTCGACATCTTCCCGGTCATCGCCGGCGAGTTCACCCTCCGCAACGCCATCGAGAAGTTCTACTCCTCGGGCGAAGCGCAGATGGAGAACCTGCTCGCCGAGATCGATGACGACGACGATATCGAGATCCTCGAAAGCGAGAACGAGAACGAGCTCGCCGGACAGGCACTCGTCGACGAAGCCCCGGTCGTAAAACTCATTAATGCCATCATGACCGACGCCCTCAAGAAGGGCGCGTCGGACATTCATTTCGAGTGCTTCGAAAAGGAGCTCCGTGTGCGCTATCGCATCGACGGAGCCCTGCAGGAGATCATGAAGCCGCCGATCAAGATGCGGCCGGCTCTTATCTCCCGCTTCAAGATCATGGCGAACCTGAACATCGCCGAGCGCCGCGTACCGCAAGACGGTCGCATCAAGCTCAAGATCGGCAACAAGGTCATCGACTTCCGTGTCTCGACCCTGCCGACATTGTTCGGCGAGAAGGTCGTGCTCCGTATTCTCGACAAGGGCAATCTGTCGCTCGACCTCGGCACCTTCGGCATCGAGCCGCGTGCCGAGCGCGAGCTGATGGAAGCGATCTCCAACCCTTATGGAATGGTGCTCGTCACCGGTCCGACGGGTTCCGGTAAGACGACGACTCTGTACTCGGCGCTGTCCAAGATCAACAACATCGACGTCAACATCATGACGGCGGAAGACCCGGTCGAGTACAACCTCTTCGGCATCAATCAGGTGCTGGTGAGAACGGAGATCGGGATGACGTTCGCTGCCGCGCTGAAGGCGTTCCTTCGTCAGGACCCCAACATCATCATGTTGGGAGAAATCCGAGACCTGGAGACCGGTGGCATCGCCATCAAGGCCGCGCTCACCGGTCACCTCGTGCTCTCGACGCTGCACACGAACTCGGCGCCTGAGACGGTGACTCGTCTGATGGACATGGGTATCGAGCCGTTCAACGTCGCGTCGGCGCTCAATCTGGTACTCGCGCAACGACTCGTGCGTCGCGTTTGCAAGAACTGCTCGGAAGCATACAAGATGGATGACGCCGAGATTTCAGCGGCGAAAGTCGAGGGTTTGACGCTCCGTGACATGCACTTCACCGACATGGCGCTCAGCGACGCCAAAGGAAGAGCGAGCGAAGCGGCGAAGCCGTTCATGGAACAGATCACACTCGACACGCAGATGAAAGACCTCCCGATCTTCCGCGGCAAGGGCTGTGAGCAGTGTGAGGGCTCAGGGCTTCGCGGACGTCAGGGACTCTACGAAGTGCTGAACATGACACCGCGCCTCAGAAAGCTGATCATGCAGAGCGCCGGCGCGGCGGAAATCCAGAAAGCAGCCATCGAGGAGGGCATGCTCACCCTCCGCATGGATGGCTGGCTCAAGGTTCTTAAAGGCATCACCACACTCGACCAGGTTGTCCGTGAAACGGCGGCCGATGCTCAACACAGTCACTAATAGCCGATGACTCTACCGTTCATAGACACGTCGTCACCATCCGGGCCTCCAAAACCACAGGGTGGCTTGAATCTCCGCACGTTGCTCGAGGAAATGGTTTCTCGCAACGCGTCCGACTTGCATATCGTTGCCGGCGAGCGACCGAAGCTTCGCGTCGATGGCGACATCACCAACGCATCATTCGATACAGAGCTGACGCCGAAGGACACGCTTCAGATCGCCTATTCGGTCTTAACCGAGCAGCAGAAGAAGCGGTTCGAGCTCGAGGACGAGCTCGACTTTTCATTCGGCATCCAGAACCTTGCTCGGTTCCGCGGCAACGTCTTCAAGCAGCGCGGGTGCGTCTCGATGGTCGTGAGACAGATCCCGTTCATGATCAAGACGTTCGATCAGCTCGGCCTGCCGGGGTCTATTGCCAAGATGGCAGAGAAGCCGCGCGGTCTCGTGCTCGTCACCGGTCCGACAGGCTCCGGTAAGTCGACGACCCTCGCTGCGATGATCGACAAGATCAATCGCGAGCGCAAAGGCCACATCATTACCGTCGAAGACCCGATCGAATTCATCCACAAGCACCAGAGCTGCATCATCAACCAGCGCGAGATCGGCAGCGACACGAAGTCGTTCGCCAACGCACTTAAATACGCGCTGCGTGAAGACCCCGACATCATCCTCGTGGGTGAAATGCGCGACCTCGAGACGATCGCCGCAACGCTGACGATCGCCGAAACAGGTCACCTCGCGTTCGCGACCCTGCATACGAACTCCGCGGCCGAGGCTATCAACCGCATCATCGACGTCTTCCCGTCGCACCAGCAATCGCAGGTCAGAGCTCAGCTGGCGTTCGTGCTGGAAGGAATCGTGACCCAGACTTTATTGCCAAAGGCTACTGGCCGTGGACGCGTAATGGCGGCAGAAATTCTTGTGGTCACCCCGGCGATCAGAGCGCTGATCCGAGATGACAAGGTCCACCAGATCTATTCGTCAATGCAGGCCGGTAAGAAGTTCGGCATGCAGACGTTGAACGATGCGTTGTACCAACTCTATATGGCTCGCGAAGTGACAGCAGACGAGTGTCTCCGCGTGAGCGGCGATCCCACGGAGTTCCAGCGCATGATTGGCCAGCTTCCAGGGGACGACGACGGAAGTGGCAAGCCCGGCGCTCCAAAATCGGCGACGGGACGGCCCGCAACGGGCTCACCGGTCAGACGTTAGGAGAGGTTTAGTCAATGGCTACGTTTACTTACACGGCGAGAGCGTTCAACGGAGATCTTCGCACGGCGACGATCGACGCCGCCTCGCGCGATGACGTTATTGCACAGCTCAGAAAGCAGCGGCTCAGCGTCGTCAAGATCGACCAGGACGCCGCGAAGAAAATCGGCCGTGGCTCCATCAAGACACGCGACGTCGTCATCTTCACCCGTCAGTTCTCGACGATGATCAACTCGGGTCTGCCGCTGGTACAGGCCCTGACCATTCTTGCGGACCAGACAGACAACAAGGCTCTGGCGGAAGTCACCAAGAAGGTGGTCTTCGACGTAGAGTCGGGCAACACGGTTGCCGACGCGCTTTCCAAGCACCCGCGCGCGTTCACCAACCTTTACGTGAACATGGTGGCCGCCGGCGAAGCCGGTGGTATTCTCGACACCATTCTTATGCGACTGGCGACGTTCCTCGAAAAGAACGACGCCCTTGTAAGAAAGGTTAAGGGCGCGATGATCTATCCCGCGGTCATCATGAGCGTCGCGGCGATCGCCATCGTGGTGCTGCTCATTTTCGTCATTCCGGTGTTCGAGAACATGTTCTCGTCGGTCGGACTCGCCCTTCCGCTGCCGACCCGAATCGTCATCGGCGCCTCCCGCTTCCTCAAGAGTTACTGGTGGGCAGTCGGTGCGGTAATCATCGTCGGTGCGTACTTCTTCAGGAAGTACTACGCGACGTCGAACGGCAAGCTCGTCATCGACCGGCTGATGCTGAAGATGCCCGTCCTCGGCGACGTGCTTCGTAAGTCCGCGGTGTCGCGCTTCACCCGTACGCTGGGAACGTTGATCAGCTCCGGCGTCAGCATTCTCGAAGGACTCGAGATCACCGCGAAGACTGCCGGCAACCGCGTCATTCAGGACGCGATCATGCAGTCTCGCTCGTCGATCGCGGGCGGTGATACCATCGCCCAGCCGCTTCAGAAGTCCAAAGTCTTCCCGCCGATGGTCATCTCGATGATCGCGGTCGGTGAGCAGACCGGTGGTCTGGACGAAATGTTGTCCAAGATTGCCGACTTCTACGATGAAGAAGTCGACGCGGCGGTCAGCAACCTGCTCTCGCTGCTTGAGCCGATCATGATCGTTTTCCTCGGCGTCATCGTCGGAGGTATGGTCGTCGCCATGTACCTGCCGATCTTCGACATGATCAACGCCGTACAGTAAAGCGATACACAAAAAAAATGGCCAGCCGTCTCGGCTGGCCATTTTTTTTGCTCTACGTTAGAACATGAACCCTACGGTGAGCGGAACGAAGCTCAGTGTCCCGCCGTTCACGTTAACGCTGTTATAACGCGCTTCGACGAACGTCTCGAAGCTCGTGCTCAGCGGCAGCTTGAGTCCGCCACCGGCGTTCCAGCCGAATTCGTTGGTCGCCTGGCTGCTTGTCCCGTTGATATCAGCGCTCGGGCGGTAGAGCCCAATACCGCCGATGATGTACGGCGAAAATCCCACCCCCAGGGGCAGGCCGTAGGTGAGGTTTCCGGTGAAGGACGGAATGTTGATGCTTCCATTCGGCCCGTTTTTGAAGCCGAATTGATTCCACGCAGCTTCGCCGCGAATGCCGATTGGCATCATCAGCGGTTTGACGCCGACTGAAACGGCAATGTTATAGCCGGTGTTGGTTGTGTTGCCCAGGTCGCTGGTCGGGAATGCGATGCCGCCCGATGCTCCGATCTGGAATGGGTTGTAGGATTGGGCTTGGGCCGCCGCCGATACGGCTGCGAGACCCGCGACTGTGATCAAGGAAAGAATGGTGTTTTTCACTATTGCTCCAAATTTCGTCGTAAGTGTTGAACCCGCCGTATCTACCCCACCGTGTCAGCTGCGGTTCTCGAGTAACGGCTAAGAATATTTTCAGGCGGGAACGCGTTCGGTCGGCGGCAGCAAGGCCGCGATCTCGGCAAGCTCTGCCGGCCCGACCCGCCATTTGGCGGCGCTAACGTTCGAGCGCACCTGTTGTGCCGAAGAAGCGCCAGCGATGACGGATGCCACCGCCGGGTGCGCCAAAAGCCATGAAATCGCCAGCTCGAGGATCGTGTGGCCATGCGTCTTCGCGTACTCAACCAGCCTCTCGATCAGGTCGAGATTCTCTTTGGTCAGAAGTGTTCGATAGCGCTCGAACTTCGCGATTCGCGTATCCTCCGGCATCGGCTGACCCTTGCGATATTTCCCCGTCAGCAGACCGCTCTTGAGCGGGAAGTATGGGAGGAATGCCATTTCCTGGAGCTCGCATTCCGCGAGAACCTCCGGTTCCGGCTCTCTATGCAGCAGGCTGTACTCGTTCTGGACGCTGACAAATCGTTGATATCCGAAGCGCGTCGCAGCTGCGTGTGCCTGGCGCAATTCGTCGGCGGAGAAATTGGAGCATCCGATCTCGCGCACTTTTCCGGCTTTCACCAGCTCGTCGAGCGCGCCCAGAGTGTCCGAGATCGGAACCTCCGGATCAGGCTTGTGAAGTTGATAGAGATCGACGTAGTCCGTGCCGAGTCGCTTCAGGCTCGCAGCGAAAGCCTTTCGCAGATATTCGGGCCGCGCACCCTTGCCCTGGCCGGGAACCTCCAGGCCGAACTTCGTGGCGATTACCACGTCTGATCGCCGTGATCCGAGAAACCGCCCGATCAATTCCTCGCTGCGACCGTTGGCGTATGTGTCGGCCGTATCGAAGAAGTTGACACCCGATTCTAGAGCGGCGTCGATGACTTCCCTTGTCCGCGCCTCATCGACCCGCATGCCGAAATTGTTGCAGCCGACCCCGACCGCCGACACTTCCAGCGAGCCGATCTTTCGCTTTTCCAAAACCTATCTCGCTTAGACGGCCGCCGTCTCGCCCAGCTCGACGCGGGTGGTCTGGTCGTCGGGACGCTCGCCGAGAAATTCGACCCACTGCTTTTTGAGATGCGGGTAATGCTTGGATGCCTCCACCAGGTCGATGAAGCACTCGATCGTCGCCTCGAACCATCCCTGCAGCTTCGAATCGGCAATGCGTCCGTTTTCATCGAATGCGCGATGCGCTTGGGCTAACGCGAACATGTCCGGATAGGTTCGCGAGCCGAGGTGTTCGAGTGGTTGACGCAGAGCCCATAGACCGATCTTGCCGCCGGTCATCGACGGCGATGCCGCCATGAGAAAGGCCTGCTTCCCGTTAAAGGGCTGGGGGCGGAAACGAGATGCCCAGTCGATGGTGTTCTTGAGCACCCCGGGCATCGACGCGTTGTATTCGGGAGATGCGATCATGAAACCGTCCACCGAGGCGAGCATGTCGTGCAGCGCCTGTGCACCCGACGGAATGCCCGTGGACGTTTCCACATCCATATCATAGGGAGGGCATTCGAACTGCGACATCGTTGCTCGCTCTACCGCCGCGCCCTTTTCCCGAGCGACGGAGGCAGCCAGCGTCGCCAGCCTGTCGTTCATCGACCCGTCGCGCAACGACGCCGCAAAAATGAGCAGCCGAACTGAGCCGCGCTTTTCATTATCCATTTGAATCCTCTTTTCTGCGCGGCGGGCGCCGCGACCGGCGTGCTTGTCGGCTATAGGTGAGGCAATTCGCGCACCCCACTCGCACCGCTAGCCTTTACGCCCGCGCCCTCCTCGCATGCGGCAAAATCACCAGGGTGATCAGACTCACAAGCCCGGGCGCGCGACGGCAAGTCCGTGAAAAATCCGGAGACTTGTAAGCCGATGCCGTCCCAGCACTGCGCACGCCCTTCGCCCTCCGGAAGAGATCTGCAAAACGCGATTCCGCGCGGCAGCTCGTTCGGCGCATATGCGAGGTGTCGGACGGCGCCTTTGTAGCAGTACGGTCGACCGAATTCCGATGCGCGATCGCATCTCTTGAGAATCCCGGCATACTGAAATGCAGCTGCCCCTGAGGCGTTTCTGCCCAGACCGACGTAACACACCTTTACCAGTTCGGCTGCGCCGGCCTGGTCACAGATCGCAGCCGCTTTGCCATAGTCCTGCTTCGTCGCCGGTAAAATCAGGTCTGCCTGGAGCTCGTAGCACTCGTGACGATATCGATCCGGAATGGCGTCGCATGGGTAGCGCAGGTCTTTGGGATTGAAGAGGACGACACCATCGGCGGGCGTTGCGTGCCGGTGCATTCCGTATTTGCCCTCGCCGAAAAACTGCATACGGGCTCCCATGTTGTTTTCCATGAAGACGCCGCTGTAACAGCTTCGTTGATCCCAGTCTGATAACAACCGATCGCAGTCCCTCAGCGCGGCGTTGGCGTCGTATCGGTGATACATCATGAGTCCATGACCCGTGCCGTGCAGACAGTCGAACAGACGAAACTGCTCGCGCGTGCCGCGAAGCCCATCACATGGGGCAACAAGCACACTTTGCGCGATGGGCATTCCCATCCGTGCATCGAAATACCTCTGCAGCAATCCGTGATAGCAGCCTGACTGATACCGGTCGTCGCACTCGGAAAGCAGCGCTGTAGCCGTTGCTGGCGTGGATCGCACCGCATAACCGAGCGCATGTGCGAGCGGGTGACCGAGGAGGATCAGTGACGGGTCACTGTGGATGATTCGATCGAGCGTGCCCGTCGCCAGCGCAATGTTCCCCGCAGACGACAGTGCAGCGAGGCCTTCTCCGATACAGGTCGAGTAGTCGTCAACGGATCGTTTTATTTGGGGCCGGCAGATATTAAGAAGCGAATCGGCAACGATCGCCGAGTCCGCGGCCAGCCGTGTCGGCCGTGTGGACGCGGTGGCGAGAGTGTCCGCCGTCATCGCAGCCATTTCATGGTGGCCTTCGTGCTGAGCATGCGATCGCTGCGGGAGCAGGGCGAGCGCGAGTAGCACTCCGAACGCTGCACGTGCGCGTCGTTTGCGCATCACTGACTCAAACACGGCCGAATTATCATAGCTTGCCCGCGCGAATGTAAAGAGGCCACCGGACTTCCCGTTTTGTGTCCCGGTCGCCCCACTCGGAGGCCAGGGATTGTTCCACTGCTGTTACGGGATCCACCCGGTGCCTGTTCACGTACCGCGCCGTCGCTGACCACGTCCGCAAGTAACCGGCAAGCTCGAAAAGATTCCACCGCATAGTCAGCTCCATCCTCGGCGTTGCTACTTCGGTGAAAGGGAACTGGACGTTGCGGAATCCATCGAGCAGGATCTGGCGTTCTGCGGGCCAATATTTCTCCAGCCGTCCGCGATTGAATTCGTGAAGTGTCCTCTCCAACTCCGCTGAGTCCAGGCAGGGGTCGCCGTATCCCCAGACAGCGATCGCGCCGTGTTCAGCGAGTACCCGCTTCGCTTCGGCAAAAAAAGCGACTGTGTCGAACCAGTGAAGCGCTTGCGCTGCCGTCACCAGGTTCACTGAGCCGTCCGGCAATCCACTCGCTTCGGCGCGAGCTACCCGAAATTCGATTTGGGGGTGCCTCGCCCCATTGCGGATCTGTTCTTCGCTGGGATCGGTCGCGATGACCCGATCGAAGTAGTCAGTCATTCCGATGGCCGCTTGCCCGCTCCCGGTGCCGCAATCGAGTACAGCGCCATGGCGGGCGGTCAGGCCGGCGACAAATTCGAACAGCGCCCGGGGATAGCGCGGCCTGTACGCAGCGTACTGCGCGGCCTGTTGCGAAAAATGATCTTCGAATTTCACGCGCCGCTGCGGCGGCGCCGTGGCGAGAACGCCGTCGCTACGCCGGGCCCAGGCTCAAGCTGCGGTTGAGAGCCGTCGCGACGTACACCATATCGATGGTCTTCAGGAACTCGTGGAAGGGCGGTGGAGCGCGATACGCCATTCTGCCGCTGGAATCTTCCCATACTGTAACGACCGAACCGGGCATATCTGCCGCCAAAGCGCTTCGTTGAAACGCCTCCTGAATGCGTGCCTGCTCGGTGGGCGATCGCTTCGCGAAGGACCGATCGACCGGCACGATGATCAGATCCTGACCGTTGTGTCGGAGATAAGCGACCTGAAAACTTGGCATCGCATCCATGTGCTTCGCAGCGGCTTTTCCCATGTACCATTACGCTTTCACTCGGGGGCAAATCAGTCAATGTCGATTCTATATCTCTTACTGTAGGTTTTCTATCACCGCGCATTCGGCATCTTCCACCGCGCTGCCTCCGCGCTACCTTCACGCCATGCGTGGAATCATCGCCATTGCGCTCGGCGCTATGATAGCGGGATGCTCGGAGACTGCTACAGAGAAAATCTCCCCCGAAAACGGCGGGACAGTAGTTATTTCGGCGTCGCAGGATCCCGGAACGCTGTTTCCGCCGTTCGTTGAAACCGCGGCGGCAAAGCAGATCACCGAGCAGATCTACGACTACCTTGCCGACGTTGGTCCTACCTTCGACACTCGAAACGAAAATGCCTACCGGCGCGAGCTTGCCGACAGCTGGCATTGGTCGAATGATTCTCTGAGCCTCGCATTCCACCTCGACCCACGTGCGAGATGGCACGACGGAATTAAAGTCACCGCCGGCGACGTTCGCTTCACCTTTGATCTAAACAAGAACCCGGTTGTCGCGGGAAGATATCTCAGCTCCCTGGGCAACATCGATTCGGTAACGGTAGCGGATTCCACAACGGTCGTTTTCTGGTTCCACCGACGGACTCCGACGCAGTTTCTCGACGCGGCCGCGCAGTTACTAATTCTTCCCGCCCACCAGCTCGCCGGCATCAGGCCAGAAAAGTTTCACGACACTACAGCACCCCCTCCAATAGGCAGCGGACGCTTTCGCCTTCGGCGATGGGATCGCGGCTCGGCGGTCGAGGTTGTTCCCGACACCGGCAACTACCGTGGGCGCCCGCATCTCGATCACGTCATATGGAGCATAGCGCCGGACTTTACCACAGCGGTAACGAGGCTCAAGCTGAACGAAATCGATTTCCTGGAAGATCTGCGTCCTGAAAACGTCGCGGATTTGGGGCGCCAGCCAAATCTGCGAATGGTGACGGCACCTACCATGAACTACGCGTTTCTTCGATTCAATCTGCGCGATCCTGAAACTCGCGGCCGCCCGCATCCTTTATTCGGCGATCGCGAGCTGCGGCGCGCAATCGCCATGTCAATCGATCGCAAGACGCTGCTGCGCAGCGTACTTGATACGTTTGGTGTCGTGCCAGTTGGGCCGACGGTGAGATCGTATCCATCCACCGATCCCCGTCTCGCTCAGATTCCGTTCGACTCGACCCGCGCCGCAGCGATCCTCGATTCGTTAGGCTGGGTTCGCCGCCCAGACGGACTCCGCGCGAGGGGAGGGCGAGAACTTTCATTCACACTGCTGGTACCGAGCATTAGCCCGAGCCGCATCAGGATGGGCGTGCTGCTGCAGGAAAAGCTGCACCAGGCAGGGATGCGAGTGACGGTTGAGAGGATGGAGTCCGCGGCGCAGGCTGCGAAAGAATCAAAAGGCGACTTCGATGCTTCGCTGGATAGTTGGACCATGCCGTCGAGCCCTGACGCTATTCGAGATGCCTGGACCAGTACCGGCGTCGGCAAGAACGGCGTCAATTACGGTTACTACATCAATCCGCGTTTTGATGCGCTTCTCGACAGCGCTCTGGTAGCAGACCCGGCACAGGCCCGCGCGCGATTTACCGCCGCCTATTCGGTAATCAACGACGATGCACCGGCCATCTGGCTTTATGAACCCCACAAGATCATAGGCGTCAATAAGCGGCTAAAAATGGGTCAAGCAAGGCCGGATGCCTGGTGGTTTTCCCTCTCAGATTGGACGGTTTCGCAGTCAGGCCGAACCAGCAGAGACTAACCCCTCGTAAATCGTTAAGGCCGTCTATTGGCGCCTAACCCCGATCAGGTGACACGAAAACGACCCTAGGGTGATACGAAACAGGTATTTCTAAAAAGGGGGCAAAGTGGCATTTTTGAGGCATCAAATTACGCTAAAAAAGGGCCCATGATCCGGCACCAGGTTTACTTCGACAGGCTTGGCTCCATGCGAGAGGATAGCCCCCTCTGGCGGTCCGTTTTCGCCGGCTTATCGGTGCTGCGGCTGATCGACTCTTATGTCGAGACTGGGGCGTCGGTTGATCCAACGAACTGGGCGCAGCTTCACAGCGTTCGATCCGCAGTCGACAATGTGAGCGACGGGGACCCTATGAGAGGTGTGCTCACGACCGTGCTCGAGGAGGCCAACAAGCGCGCGGCAGTCGACGAGGTCGTGTGCGCATCACTCCTGCAGTACGGCCATGCTCTCGACTACGAGGCGAGTTGGGGTTTGGCAGTCGACGTCTTTTCGACAGTCGCAAAACTGGCCCGACCGGAAAAGAATCCCCGCCTCGCCGTGGAAGCGAACATCCTGGTCGGCGGGTCCGCCCGTCGAAACGGTGATTGGGAAATATCTGCCCGCGCTTATTCCCAGGCCGCTTACATCGCGGATACTGTCGGGGATCGTGAGGGGGTGCTCACGGTGCAGGTAGGCATCGCCAACACCTACATGGCGAAGGGCAACCTTCCGCAAGCGCAGACGATTCTTGACGACGTCATCATCCAGGCACAAGATCGCGCGATGGCTGATGTGCATGGAAGAGCGCTTCATGCGCGCGCTGCTCTTGCTGCCCGCCAGGGCAAGCACGCAGAAGGACTCAAGCTTGCTTATGAAGCGCTTGGACATATTCGCAAACCTGCTCAGCGCGATGAGGTGCTTGACGACATGGGCGCCATGTTCACACTGCTCGGTAGGTACGATGCTGCCCGCGATACTCATCTTATCCTCGCCAACACCGCCCAAACGAAGTTGGTTCGATGGTCCGCGTCGCTCAACCTCATGGAACTCGCCAGCCTCGATGGTCAGGAGCTCGCGTTCGATACATACTCGCGAGAGTTGGCGCGTGAACCCCTCAACCCCTGGCTTCGCGCGCACTACCTGCTGTTCTTGGGCGAGGGCTTTGCCCGCTTTGGGCGTTATGAGGCTGCCGAAGACGCGCTCAGCGAAGCGTCGGTGTTTGCCGACGTGAACCAGCTTCACGAGTTAGCGTTCAAGGCGCAATCTGCGCTGGAAGCGTTGCACGCGACCTCTACCTCCAAGCCCAAATTCTCGACGGCATCACAGTGGGTGCCTGAAGAGGTTGATACCGTTATCCGGGCGATTTCGGACCTCCGCAAAGCGACGGTGGCTGCCTCGGACTAAGGCTCGGAGCAGCCACTCATTGCTCCGCGCGGTTACTTGCCAACGCAGGTTGAGCCTCCATTTATGACCGGGCAGCTCGTGTCATTGGTCGGAGCGGTCATGTCTGAACAGGCGGCCAGCACTACCGAAGCGATGACGGTGGCGGCGAGAAGAAGGCGACGGCGGATCATGGGAAGCTCCTGGCAAAAGGGAATAAGGGTTGGTGATGCGTTGCTACCGCTCAACGTATGACCCTTACCATTCCCCGAAATGCCATTTTCTTATCAGAAAATGTCTGTTTTCTATCACAAACAGCACTTTTCTTATCATTAGGGGTCGCGCTGTAGAGCCTTCTGCCCCATTTTCATGATCATGCGCTCTTTCGCCCATTGAGCGTCGCGGCGTTTCTGCCAGTGCGGCTTCTCACGCACGTCAAGCACGTTTTCGCTGACGAGCCGGAGCTTCTGATCGCGGCATCCTGGCAGGAACTCGAGTCGTTTATCAGGCGCAAGCCGGTAACCGCGGTGGTTCTCGATCCCGCCGCCGATGGGACCATGAACGTTGCGGCCGTCGCTGGTCTGCTGAAGCGCTATCCCTCCCTACCGCTCGTTGCCTATGTCACACTCCACGCGCCGCAGTTTGCCGCGGTCGCGCAACTCGGACGCCTGGGACTAAAGGAGGTAGTGCTCCACCGGTTCGACGACGCACCCGAGGGTTTCAAGGAAAGAGTTGAGCGCGCAGAGGGGAATGCTCTGACTCACGATGTGATCGATGCGCTGCGTGACAGGCTCGCCCAGCTGCCTCGTCAGCTCTCCCTTACCATTGAGAATCTCTTCGAACAGCCACACCGGTACTGCAGCGCTCTCGATCTCTCCATGGAAGCCGGCATTGCGGTGATAAGCGTCTATAGAAACATCGACGGAGCGAGACTCGGCTCACCAAAGCGGCTGCTTATCGCGGCGAAGGTACTCCGAGGTTTCGCGTACCTACGGGATCCGGGCTACTCAGTCCTCGATGTGTCGATCAAACTCGGCTACAAGACTGCCAGAATTTTTTCTCAACACTGGGTGAGCGTCTTTGGGGAGACGCCGGCTCGGGTGCGCACGCGGCTCACCGACAAGGCAGCCGTCGACAGTGTGCTGAATTGGCTTGGAGCTAACGACGATGATCCGACGCTGGATGGTGGGTCGGGTCATCCGCCTGGCCGCAACGGCTCACGCCGTCGGCGACTTCGGAGACCCGAGCCCAACTAATCCCACTGCAGAATGCCCTTCATGTCATCGATGATGGGCAACGCAGATCCAGGTTTCCTCGAAGTGTCAGCCTGACGTGTGTCGTCCGCAGCCCGCACGAAGTCGCTCCACAGGTCGCCGAGGCGCACAACCATCGGCTGAGCTACATCCCCAAGCGACTCTGCGACAAGAGGATGCGGCTTTTCGACGTCGCCGATCGGTGAACGCTTCCTGGAAGTGGTCATCTGGACGGGGGCGGGGCGCTGTCTGGCGGGTCGAGGTGGTCGAAGGCAATTGTACCGCCCGCGAACGCATTGACCAATATGCGACCATCACCTGCCACTCGTCTAGCGGCAACCAGATGATCCAGGAACCATCGGCCTCTGTTCGTCCCCAAGTCATCGTAACGTACGCCATGACCGCTCGATGACGAATGAATAAACCGACCATTCCCAGCATATATGGCGACGTGGCTAATGCGCCCGCCCTGGGTAAACAGCATCAGATCCCCGACGGCCATCGAGCGGGTAGATGGCTCTATCGCTGTTCCCGCAGCCGCCATCTGACGGGACGTTCGCGGGAGGTCGACACCCTGCATTCCATAGACATATTGGACAAAACCCGAGCAATCAAAACCGGTTCGGGGTGACGTGCCTCCGTACCGGTACGGAACTCCGATGTACTGTTCCGCCGCCGGCACTACTCTGCGAGCGGCTCCGCTCCCAGCGGAAGTGCTGACCGGCCAAGTGGTGCGAGATGTTCGAGTCGGTCGCGGAGCGCTGGGCGGCGCGCTGGAAGTCCGTCTCGTGGGGTAGGCTGACGCTCGAGAGCGGCTACCGCCGAAGTGAAATCCGATCCCGACGCGGTACTCGATTCCGCGCACGAACTGGGAATCCGCTACTGTTGCCTGCGCCGCGAGGTGGCGCCAACGGGCTTCCCCGCTGACTGAGAGAATTTGTCCGAGTGCCAGCTGCAACCCTCCTCCGTACCCCCAGGTCCGGATCGCATCAGTGAACTGATAGGGTTGGGCGCTGCTTTCCATCCCTAAGCCAACGAAGGTATAGGGCATAAACCCTTCGCCGAGGCCGGCGTTTACCGGACCGAGCAAGAGATCGGCGTTCGTCGCCCAGACCAAATTGGACGCATTCTGGCTTGATACTGTCCCTAGACTGGCCAAGCTAGAGATGCCAATACCTCCGCTTCCTCGTATTCCGAGGTAGGGCGTGCCGACGCTCAATGACATTCCACCGAGCGTTCTGGTGACGGGCTGCGCGTTCTCGAGCGACCCGTAAAAGCCGACTCCGCCACCGACTTGGGCAAGCAGGCAAGCGGGTACCGCCAAATACGATAGGGCTCCAGAGAGACCTATCAAGCGTCGCAGGTGATCCATAAGCGACTCCACTGAAGAGGTTGGCGCCGTAAGGGGCATTTGGAATACCAGTCGGTGCCAGCTTTCTAACCCATTGAAGCGTATCGCTTTAGGTAAATAGAACTACGCCGTTGAAGCACAGCTGTCACCTTTCTTGGACAGATTTAGGGGTCAGCGGAACGATCGCGTTTACGCGGGTACGACCCGAGTACGAGATTCCCTCGCTCTTTAACGAGCCGAAGGTCTGACATCGTTCGATCAGTGCGAGGACCACGTTCCCTTTTTGGCTGGAGAGAGCGATGCCGACAATACAATGGCGATCGATCCTGGCTGTGCTGACTGCGGGTCTCGTTGTCAGCACTGGGACGTCCATATCCGCGCCTTCGCTGGCGACTGCCGTTGCGACTGCATCGGCAAACATCGCTGACGATCTCTCGGACTCAGGTCCGCACCTGGGATTCGATACCTTCGCCTACCCGGGCGACGAAGCGATGCGTGCTTGGCTGACGGCTGACAAACCTTATCGGTGGGTCGGGTATTATCTATCGGCGCCTTGTCATAACGACGATTCCTGGGAAGGAAGGCGCGACACTCTTTCCGGCATGGGCTGGGGGATGGCCGTCATTTATGTCGGGCAGCAAACGTGGGGCAAAACGCCCGGGCAAAAGATCGCCGTAACGCGCTACATCACCAAACGCGTCAAGCAGACAGTGAAGACGAAAAGCGGAAAGCGCGTCACTCGCTACGTGAACAAGCGCGTTCCGGTGAAAGTCCTCGTTGCACCGCGGGCGTCACCGGGGTCGAGCTGCTCCGCGCAATTCGTTAACGCCGACCGCGGCGTCAGGGACGCGAACGACGCTGTCGCAAAAACGGCGGCTGAAGGCTTCGCCAATGGTACGACCATCTTCCTCGATATAGAGAGGATGGAAACGGTTCCCAAGGCAATGCGCGACTATTACGACGCGTGGACGAAGCGCGTTCTCGCGGACGGGCGGTTCAAACCGGGGTATTACGCACACAGCCATAACGCCGACGTCATCTACAGCGACGTGAAGCACATCCTGACCGCAAGCGGAGTCTCAGGCGAACCGCCGTTCTGGATCGCCAGCACTCAGGGCTTCGCAACCGACAAAGATCCCTCGGAAGTCGGTCACGCTTTCGCGCAGGTCTGGCAGGGCATGCTCGACGTCGTCGAGACTCACAACGGAGTCAGATTGCCGATCGACGTCAACGTCGCACAGCTCCCATCTCCGTCTGAGAATTACGCGGCCGGAGAGTAGAACTATTTGACGCGAGTGATGAAATCCTCGCGATGCGGCGGCCGGAACATCAAGTCTACCGCGAGCCAGGTCGTCTTCGCGAACGGGTAACAAAAGACCGCACCGAGTACGGACAGAACTACTCCGCCGTACTGAAGCGCATCCCATGGCGGACTGGGCCAGGTGACGACGACTACTACCAAAAAGCCGAGCGCAAGCAGAATCTCTACCGCGATAAGGTTGAGTGTATAGGCGCCGATGAAGTAGTCGGACTCACCGCGCTCGAGGAGAATTCCGCAATGCGGACATCGCTCCTTCATTTTGAAAAAACCGGTGAATAATCTTCCGTGACCGCAGTTGGGGCAGCGAAGCACCAGCGCGCGTCCCAGAAGTTTCCACGGCGACTGACGTGAGATGTCAGGGTGTTGCGGCTCGGACATGCGCGGGCGTTGGAGTGAGATCCAACGCCCGCGCACTTTCCAGGCCTTACGGCTGAAGCACCACTTTCAGGCACTCATCTTCCTTGTGGTTGAAGATGTCGTACCCGGCAGCTGCGTCTTCGAGCTTGATCCGATGGGTGATGATGAAGCTCGGGTCGATGTCCCCATTCTGAATGTGCTGGAGAAGCGGCTTCATGTATTTGTGCACGTGGCACTGGCCCGTGCGTATCGTCAGCGAGCGATTCATCAGCGAGCCGAGCGGGAATTTGTCATCGAATCCGCTGTAGACTCCAACGATCGAAACCGTGCCTCCATTTCTGCACGCCATTATCGCCTGCCGAAGCGCCGGTATGCGATCGCTTTCCAGCCGCATCGATTGTTTGGCGCGATCGTAGTAGCCCTGAAGACCTGGCGCATGCGCCTCCAATCCGACGGCATCGATGCATGCGTCGGGGCCGCGTCCGCCTGTGAGCTCTTTCAACGCCTCGAGGACATTGGTCTCCTCGTAGTTGATGGTGATGTCAGCGGCCGCGCCCTCGCGCGCAATGCGGAGGCGATATGGAATTCTGTCGATCGCGATCACCGTTTCCGCACCAAGTAGTCTGGCGCTGGCGATGGCGAATTGTCCGACCGGACCACACCCCCAAACGGCGACCGTGTCACCTTTCTTGATGCCGCACATCTCTGCCGCCATGTATCCCGTCGGGAAGATGTCCGACAGAAAAAGAACCTTTTCGTCTGAGAGATCCGTGGGCACCTTCAGCGGTCCGACGTCTGCAAAAGGAACGCGCGCGTATTCGGCCTGGCCCCCGGCGAATCCGCCCAGCATGTGTGAGTAGCCGAATACGCCGGCGGGCGTATGACCCAGCATCTTCTCGGCGATCCACGCGTTGGGGTTGCTGTTCTCGCACAGCGACCACAAATCGTTCTTGCAACTCCAGCATTGGCCGCACGCAATGGGGAAGGGAACGACCACGCGGTCTCCGGCTTTGAGCTTTTTCACTTTCTTTCCGACTTCGACTACTTCGCCCATGAACTCATGGCCGAGGACGTCGCCGTGCTCCATCGTCGGCATGAATCCATTGAAGAGATGGAGATCGGAGCCGCATATCGCGGTCGAAGTGATGCGCAGGACGGCATCGCCGTCATTCAGGATTTTCGGATCGGGTACATCTTCGACTTTGATGTGCTTCGCGCCTTCCCAGCATGTGGCCCTCATTGTGTTGCCTCCATCTCGCTGCGGCGGGGCGGTCTCGCCGGGTGCATTCCGGTGACCGCGCTCGCGTCCGATTTAATGATTTCTCCGACCTCTATCAGCTGCTTGAACCGGCGTAGGTCGTTCGAGAGCTGAGTTTTTGGGACGGCGGAAAAGACCTTGGCGATTTTTGCACCGAGCGGTCCGCCTTTCGGCTTGATCTGGGAAGTGAGCTCGACTTCAGTCCGATCGCCCGATATCGACCGGAATCGAACGCTGCCTGTGTTATGGATTTCACCGCCGTCGAGCGATCTCCATTCGATTACTTCGTTGGGTACGTCGTTGATCACTGTCGCATCCCATTCGACGGACAGGCCGACTGGGGCTTTGATCTTCCAGTGTGCCTGATTGTTTCCGGTAATTTTGATGGAGTCCAGATTCTCCATGAAGCGCGGGTAGTTCTGCGGATTCTTCCAGAAAGCGTAGACCTCCGCTACCGGCTTGTTGATCGTGGTGATCGCGCTGAGGATCTGGGTTCCATCGACCATTTCCGGGCTCTTGTAGCTTTCTTCATCCCGGGATGTGTGTTGATCGACGCTCGGCGTTTTGTGCCGGGCGTAGTCGACGCTGCAGGCGATGTCCAGCGCCGTGACGGCGAGCACGGCGGCGGTTGCGGTAGCGAGCCTGCCCCGATCGTTCGCGGAGTGTCTCGCCCGTGCGAGGGTCGCGAGGTCGATCGCGTCGCCGAGCACTCGGTTCCACATCCAATAGGTAGGACGTGGTCTGCTCAGAATCGCCGCACCGGCGATCAGCTCTCGGAGGCCATACGCGCGTAACAGGCCTTCGTAATCCTCTTCGTCGAGACCACTGAGTCTGGCGACTGCGCGCGGCGCGAAGAACTCGGTAAGACCCAGTCCGATGCTGAACCAGCCCAGAGACTGGACGAGAGCGTTCTTTTCGTGACCGTGGGTCTCTGAGTAATGCCGGGGTACATCCTTAACCGTTGTCTCGACGCCGCGGCGCGTCCGGAGCTCGGTACGCTTTCCGACAGAGGACGTCGTCCCGTTGCCGGTTGCTGCTTCGTGGTGGAGTTCAATGCCCATATCTGCCTCTGCTGCTTCTCGTTTGCGGTCAGATCCGAACAAGTCGCCGTGACTCGCGGGTGCTGACTGGTCGATAAACAATTGGCAGACGACGTGCCCTCGCGGAATTCAGTTCGCGACTAGCATCAAAAAAAATTACTGCTCAGTGTCCGCGAACCGGATGCGGCTGATAGGGTTCCTCGAGTGCGCGCGTTTGTTCGGCGCTAAGCGTTACGTCGAGTGCGCGCACGGCGCTTTCGAGGTGCTCGATCTTCGTGGCGCCTACTATTGGCGCCGCGACTCCGGGCTTTTGCAGAAGCCAGGCGAGTGCAACCTCGGATGGAGCGACGCCGAGCTCGCCGGCTACCTTTCGTCCGGCTTCGATCACTTTGGCGTCGGACGGCGAGTCGTAAAGATCGACCGCATATGTATCACTGTCAGCCCGCGTCGTTCCGGCGCTTGGCGAGGGCGTCGTCCTGGCGAGACGTCCGCGCGCCAAGGGCGACCATGGAATGACGCCGATCCCCTGATCCTTGCACAGCGGGATCATCTCTCGCTCTTCTTCGCGGTAGACGAGGTTGTAGTGGTTCTGCATGGAGATGAATCGGGCCCACCCATTCTTCTCAGAGGTGCTGAGTGCGCGGGCCATCTGCCACGCATAGCCTGAGCTGGCGCCGATGTAGCGCACCTTCCCCTGGTGGACGAGGTGGTCGAGGGCAGCGAGAGTCTCTTCGATGGGCGCGGTGCTCTTGAAGCGATGGATCTGGTAGAGATCTATCGTGTCTACCCCGAGTCGCCGGAGGCTGGCGTCACAAGCCTGCAGGATGTGCTTTCGGGAGATTCCGCTCATGTTGGGGCCTTCGCCCATTGGGAAATGGGCCTTTGTGGCGAGCACGATCTCTTCCATTTTGGCCATCTCGCGCAGTGCTCTCCCGGTGACCTCCTCGCTGACTCCCATCGAGTACATGTCGGCGGTGTCGAAGAAATTGATGCCGAGGTCGAGGGCTTTCCTGAAGAACGGCCGCGAGTCGACTTCGTCGAGAACCCAAGGCCGCCATTTTGGGGTGCCGTAGGTCATGCAGCCGAGGCAAATCCGCGACACCTCGAGTCCGCTTTTTCCAAGCTGCGTGTACTTCATTCAGGTCCTCATTCGATTGAACCGGTGAAGCTGCAAATTACGACTACCGGCTAGAGGGCGCCGCTCTAACTTGGCCCTTGAAAGCTCAACCCTTTTCGGTTTCCCGTTGTCAGAGAACCGACAATGCCTATGGCTGCCTACGAGTCTCAAAGCTCGGTGAACGATATCCACTTGATCACGCGCGTGGTTGCTGGCGATGCGGCCGCAGAACGTGAGCTCTACGACACATACGTGGATCGCATTTACCGGCTGGCGTTTCGTCTGGCTGGCGATGACGAGCTGGCAAGGGACTTCACGCAGGCGACCTTCATTCGGGCATTTGAAAAGATCGGCAGCTTTCGCGGTGAGTCATCTCTATCCACCTGGCTTCACTCGATCGGTGTATCGGTGGCGCTCAACGGACTGAGAAAGACAAAGCGGCAGCGGAATCGGGAAGCACCGATGGAAGAGGGATTAACGGTTGGCTCGACGAACGTCCAAGCCGAGCCGGATCTGAAGGAGAGGCTGGCGAGGGCGATCGACTCGCTGGCTGACAAATACAGGATGGTTTTCGTGATGCATGACGTGGAAGGCTATACGCACGAGGAGATCAGCGGGACGCTCAACATTCCAATTGGAACGTCGAAGTCCCACTTGTTCCAGGCGAGAAGCAAGCTGCGCGTCATGCTGGCGGATTTTGCACCGGAGTGGGTGTCATGACTGAAGACAAATTCGAAGAGTTTCTGAAGACTAAGGCGCAGAGCTACAACGCGCCTCCTGTCCGCGTTCCACGCGATGAGATGTGGAGCGCAATCCAGGCGAAGCGTTTGGCCGGACCTCGGGTGATCTATGGTGGTGGGTCGGTAGCTTCGACTCCCGCCAGGTTCGGAACGAAGGTCTGGCTCGGCGCGGCAGCGGCGGCGATGCTGCTCGTGGCGACCGGCGTTGGTATTGGACGGTGGACGGCCTCGCCGACTGTGTCGCAGGTAGCCACAGCGATATCGACACAGCCGGTGGTTGTCGAGCCGGACGCTACCGCGCCTAATTCGAATACTGATGGCGTGGTCGCTCCAGCCCCTAACGCCGCGAACCCGGCGGCCGGTGGGACCCAGCCATCCAACGGAAGGTCGGGTGTCTCAGCCAGTCAGCGCGGATTGACCAGTCCCGCCCGAGTCTTGACTGGCTCTCCAACGTCGGTCGCAACGGCAAGGCAGCCGGCCACCAATCCGAGCTCAGCGTACCAGCTTACGGCGGTACAGCACCTCAGCGAAGCCGAGGCGCTGCTCACTTCTTTTAGAACGCGTTCCACCGCAGACCAGCAGATGGATGCGCAGCTCGGGGCTTGGGCGCGCCAGCTTTTGAGCAACACTCGTCTGCTGCTCGATTCACCCGTCGCCAACGATCCGCAGCGGCGTCCGTTGCTGGAAGATCTCGAGCTGGTGCTCGTCCAGATCGTTCAGCTATCGCCCGGAAGCACGCCGCAGGATCGCGAGATGATTGAGAAGACGCTACAGCAGGACCATGTAATGACGAGGCTGCGCACCGCGATCCCCGCGGGCGGGCAGCGCGGTAGTTGAGGACCCTTCAATGACTATGAAAACACTACTCACGGCAGCAGCAATAATTTCTTCGGCGATTGGAGTCGGCGAGGCTCCAGTTACCCAGCCTTCATACAACTCGAGCTTCGCGAGCCTGGGATTCCACTCCGCGAGCTCACAAACGGGCGAAGAAGCTTCGCCAAGTCAACAGGGCTCAGTACTACCGCCGGAGCCATGGGCGAAGGCCGATTCGGCTGACTCACTCTATCGCCTGGCGCGCGAAGCAATGTCGCGCGGTGATTACAAGCGCGCGGCAGAAGTCTTTCACAGGATTCCCGAGCGTTACCCTCAGTCGGCTTACGCCGGACAGGCGATGTACTACGAGGCGTATTCGCTGTATCGGAGCGGGAACGAAGACGATCTCTCGAGCGCGCGTGACCGCCTGAAGCAGCTGAAGGTCCGCTACCCAGCGGTTGCCAGGAACGACGGCGCGGTGTTGTTGACACGAGTGTGCGGAGAGTTGGCTAAACGCGGTGACCAGTCGTGTGCTGCCGACATCGATGCCAAGGTAGGCGACATCGACGTCACAGGCGGACAGACTCTCGTCGTCCCGAAAGGCTCGCAGGCCAGCAATTGCCCGTCGGACGACGATGAGAACGATGACCGTATCGCCGCGCTCAATGCATTGCTCCAAATGGATGCGGACAGGGCAATGCCGATTCTTCAGAAGGTTCTGGCTCGCCGCGATGCGTGTTCGGCAGGCCTGCGCAGGAAAGCAGTTTTCCTGGTATCCCAGAAGCGAACCCCGGAGACCGCGAACATTCTCATGAGTGTGGCGCGCAGCGATCCGGATCAGGAGGTCCGCGAACAGGCGGTGTTCTGGTTGTCGCAGGTACCGGGATCGACTCCGCTCCTCGAGGAGATTCTGCGCGGCAATGCTGATGAGGACATCAAGGAGAAAGCGCTCTTCTCTCTGTCCCAGCAAAACGAGCCCAGGGCGCAACAGAGTCTGCGGGATTTCGCGACGCGGGAAAGCGAGTCGCCTGATTTGCGCGAGAAGGCAATCTTCTGGCTCGGCCAGCGTCACGGCGCCGAGAACACCGAGTTCCTGCGCGGTCTGTACTCGCGGCTCACCAGTGAGGATCTGAAGGAAAAGATTCTGTTCTCTCTCTCGCAGCAGCGCGGGTCGGGGAACGAACAGTGGCTGATGAACATTGCCGTCAATCCGAAGGAAGACATCGAGCTGCGCAAGAAGGCTCTCTTCTGGGCTGGACAATCGGGAGTCGCGATTCCCGAGTTTGCACAGCTCTACGATCGGATGGCCGACAGCGAGATGAAGGAGCAGATCATCTTCGTGCTGTCGCAGCGGCAGAGCGACAAGGCGGCGATCGACAAGATGTTCGATATCGCCAGGAACGATAAGGATCCCGAGCTGCGCAAGAAAGCAATCTTCTGGCTCGGTCAGTCGCGCGATCCGCGCGTGCAGCAGTTCCTCATGGATCTGATCAACAGATGAGGACCTGGTTGAGGACCTCGGTGGCGAAGGCGTCAGTTATCGCCTTCGCTGCTCTGGCCGGAGCGACGGTAGCTTCGGCGCAGAGCATTGCAAGCAGGGTGGCTCGCGTCTCGAATGGCAGTGTGCGGATGTCGTTCAACGCGCGGCCGGGAATCTGTGGCAGCGGCACCTCTATCTGGTATGGCGGACGGGGCCGCGGACGCACCACGTGGAGTGACGACTCCCAGTCGTCGCGTGACGTTGAGTGGGAGAACGACTGCAGCATGGGGCCTGGCCGCGTGGTGATCGACCGGCAAAACGGCGAAATCACTGATCTTCGCTTCTACGTCGGTGGGCGTTGGCGGGCGGCTGGGCCAGGGGTGGTGGATCTCGGGATGGTGCCGGCCGGCGAGGCCGCCGACTATCTCGTCTCGATCGCCCGCAACGAGCGTGGCAGCATGGGAGAGAAGGCGATTTTCCCGTCGACGATCGCGGACAGCGCGGAGATCTGGCCGGAATTGATCAAGATCGCGCGCAATTCTGACATTCCGCGTGGGACGAGAACCCAATCGGTCTTCTGGCTCGGCCAAGCGGCGGGCGACGCAGCGACGAAAGGCCTCAACGACATAGTCGTCGACAACGGCGTCGATCGTGAAGTGCGCGAGCAGGCAGTTTTCGCCCTTTCGCAGCGCCCTCGCGACCAGGGTATCCCCGCGCTCATAGCAGTGGCGCGAACCAACAAGGATCCCGAAATCAGAAAGAAAGCCCTCTTCTGGCTCGGGCAATCCAACGATCCGCGCGCGCTGGATTTGTTTGAAGAGCTGTTAACGAAGAAGTAGAAACTTCGATTTACGACTACCGGCCCGAATCCGCTCACAGCCTCAGGCCCGTAGGCGTATCTTGTAGTTCAATTCTTCGCGGCATCAGAAGTGGATTTCTCGCATATATCGAGTCAGCTGTCCTCGAATCCGTTCACGGCGTTGCCGGTGCTGTTTATCGCGGGGGTGCTGACGAGTCTGGCGCCGTGCATCTACCCGATGATCCCCATCACGGCGGCGATCGTCGGTGGCAGCTCAGTCGGTGGAACGGTGCGCCCCAGGTCGCGCACTGTATTCCTCACATTGACCTACGTGCTGGGCCTGGCGCTCGCTTACGCGTCCCTTGGATTGTTCGCCGGCCTGACCGGCACGCTGTTCGGGTCAGTGAGCACCAATCCGTGGCTCTACTTCGTCATGGCGAACCTGCTCATCCTGGCAGCGCTGGCAATGCTCGACGTGATTCCGGTGCAGGTGCCGTCGTGGCTTTTGGCGAGGGCGTCTGCCGCGGGCGAAGGCGGCGGCTTTTACGGCGTCTTCGTGATGGGCGCCGTTTCGGGACTGGTTGCCGCGCCTTGCTCCGCGCCAGTGATGGCCGCGGTGCTCACATGGGTGACGGCAACGAAGAGCGGCGTCCTCGGGTTCATTTACCTTTTCGTCTTCTCGCTGGGGATGTGCACTCTGCTGGTCGTCGTCGGCCTTTTCAGTGGAACGCTCGCGCGCCTGCCGAGGGCAGGCGAATGGATGGTATGGATCAAGAGGCTCTTTGCGTTGATCATGTTGGTTGTTGCGGAGTATTACCTTGTGCAGATGGGTCAGCTTCTCATCTGATCCACCAAATCTTTCCGGGTAAATGATGCGGTTCTCGAAACTATATCTGGCAACGCTGCTGCTTTCTCCGCTCGTCAGCGACGTAACGCGCGCGCAGGATCTGGGCATTGATGTGGGGGCCAAAGCGCCAGCCGTGTCGGTCCAGTCGCTGGACGGCAAAGACATTCCGCTGGGCAATTACATCGGAAAGACGCCGGTGCTGATCGAGTTCTGGGCGACGTGGTGCCCGAACTGCCGCGAGCTGATGCCGACTCTTCTCGACGCGGAAAAGAAGTTCGGCAAGCAGGTGAAGTTCATGGCGATCGCGGTTGCGATCAATCAGTCGCCGGAGAAAGTGCGCCGGTGGGTGGCAGCGCATCCGCTACCCCACGACACCTATTACGACGTGGGTGGAAAGGCAGCCGGGGCATTCGACGCCCCGGCCACGTCGTACGTCGTGGTCCTCGACAAGACCGGGAAGGTCGTCTACACCGGATTGGGTGGGAAACAGGATCTCGAAGCGGCGATCAGGAAAGCGCTGTAGCCGCAGATACAAAAACAAAAGAGCCGCGGAGATCCGCGGCTCTTTTGCTAGTTGGCTGTTTCCGCTTTGGGTGGAGGTGACAGGCTATCCACTACAGCGCCGAGATCGGTGTACGCCGCCGGTGTCAGCACCTTGAAAGGCTTGGTTACGTAAGCGACGCGACCATCAGCGCGAATGACGTAGAGCGACCTGTTATCGAGGTTGTTTTTGGCATCGTAGGCGCCGTAAAGCTTACCGACGACTCCGCCCGGATCGCTCGCGAACACCACCGGGAAATCCTCATCGTGCGCCCACGAGGCGAGAGCGGTATCCGGATCGACACTGATTCCGATTACGGTAACGTTGCGGCCGTTGTTGAAGAGCGTGGCGTACTGATCACGGTACGCCTCCATTTGGATGGTTCAGCCCTTTGTCCGCGCCTTGAAAAAAAACGCGAGGACGACGGTGCGGCCGCGGTAATCGGAAAGTTTGACCGGAGTCTTGAGAAGCCCGTATCTGTCGGCCCCTGCAAGGCTGAAGTCTGGTGCAAGATCGTTGAGCACCGGTCCGCTCACGGCTTCTGAAACGGCGGCGGCAGACTGCTGCGCGTTGGCCGATGCTCCGGGAACGGCAACGGAAACGCCGACGGCGATCGAGAGCCCTGCGAGCTGTGTTCGGTTCAGCATGCGAATGTCCCGGGTGCGATATTCAGAAATTCTACATCGTGCACGATCGTCCGGCCAGCCACTTCCCCATCAAATTGCGGATCAATCTCAAAGCGTCTTATAGAGGCGGCGCAGGCTCAATCCGCGACAACATCAAAATTGCGCTTATTCTCGGCGGTTGTTTATTCGCGATCCCACGAAGTGTGAGCGCGCAGGGTCACGAGAGCGACGGCGGATTTCTGCAGATCGGAGCGCAGGCAATTGGCGTCGCGACGCGGGAATCGCCGGCGATCCACTCACAAGATCTTACCGAAGGCTATCTCAGTCAGCCGGTGATCATGGCCCGCATCGATCCCTGGAAAGACCTGTTGACATTGACCTCGACGCTCGACTTCGAGGGCTACACGCTGAAGCGCGGCGAGCTTAACGCGGGGATCTACGGGGAAGGCTATATCGATCGAAGACATCCCCATACATACCTGCACGAACTGATCTTGTCCTCGACGAAGATCTTTGGCGGCCAACACTTTAGCGGAATTTCCGGCACAATCGGCAAAGGATTCGCGCCGTTCGGCACCGACGATCCGATGTCCCGGCCGTTCGAGAAGTACCCGGTCAATCATCACCTGTCCCAGATCCCGGAGCGCGTGGTGGCTATCGGCGCTCTCCGCGTGCGCGGTTGGATCTTCGAGCTGGGCTCATTCAACGGGGATGAGCCCACTGCTCCGGGTGACACACCGAACCGTGATCGATATTGGGATTCGTGGTCAGGGCGGGTGACTTACCTGCCGTGGCCGCAGGGCGAGATCCAAACCAGCTACGCCCGCGTGAAATCTCCAGAGAACCCAGATGGCGGTGGTGCCGATCAGCGGAAGCAAAGCGCGTCCTTTCGCCTGGAAGACCTGCAGCACACCGGATACGCGCTCTTCGAGTGGTCGCGGACGGGCCAGTACTCGGGCTCGACCCAGTCGTTCACTTTTACATCTTTGCTCGCCGAGACCTGGGCGAAGTACGACCGAGTGAACGGTGCGCTACGAATCGAGTTTACCGAGCGTCCCGATGAACAGCGCACGACCGACGAGTTTCGAACCAGCGTTCCGCCCACAGACCTTAGCATCGCCGGGCGGTCGCGGTGGACAATCATTACTGCAAGGCTTGCCGGATCGCTTATTCATGCGCGAGAGTTTCTGGTGGAACCTTTCGTCGAGGTGGCGCGTGCCGACGTCAGCCCTACCTTGCAGCCAACGGGGTTCGATCCCGCCCAATTTTATGGGTCAAGCCGCATCTGGAGTGTCTCAGTAGGCGCCAAGCTCGCCTTCAACATGTCGCACATGCGAATGGGGCGATATGGAGTCGCGACGTCACGTCGATCTAACGCTGGAATGGCTGGTATGAACATGGAAGGCATGTGATGAAACGGATTCTCGTAGTCGCCGCGGCCGCCTCCGTTTTTGCGTGCGGATCCGACAAGGCCGTCGACCCGCCGGGTGCGGAAGGCAGTCTTGCATTGATCGGTCACGGTCCGGTCAGCGAACGTCATACCGCCGAGATCAATGTCCGCGGCAACTATGCCTACACGAGCACCTGGGGATTCCTCCAGGTCTATGGCAACGCGGTCAAAGTCTGGAACGTAGCCGGCAATACTCCGCAGCTGGTCGATTCGCTGATCGTCGATTTCGCGAGCACGCTCGGCGATGTACAAGTGACGGATGACGGAGAGCTGCTGGTGGTGGCGACCGAGCTTTCGGGCGGCTCGATCATGATTTACAGCCTCGCCGATCCGGCGCATCCCCAGCTGATCACTCGCTATACGACTCCTCTGACCGACCCCGGCGTGCACACCGCTGAAGTGCAGCGAGTGAATGGAAAACTCTACGCGTTTCTCTGCATCGACCCGGCTAGCTCATCGCCCGCGCGACTCGTCATCGTCGATTTGTCGACCCCTGCTTCGCCACAGCAGGTTTTTTCGGCGGCGATGGGGAGTCCGTACGTGCACGATGTCTATGTGCGGGATGGGATCCTGGTTACGGCGCTTTGGAATCAGGGAATCACTATGTGGGACATTGGTGGAGGCGGACGCGGTGGCACAGTGTCGAACCCCGTCCAGCTTGGAAACGTCGTAACCGTCGGTGGAAAGGCGCATAACGTGTGGTGGTACCATAGCAGCGGTGGTGAGAAGCGGTACGCATTCGTCGGCGAAGAAGGCCCTGGGTCCATTGGCTCCAGTTCCATCGGCGACATCCACGTTGTGGACATGAGCGACATGTCGGCACCGCGCGAAGTAGCGTTCTATCATCTCAGCGGAGCAGGCACGCACAACTTCTATGTAGATGAGACGCGGGGCATTCTCTACGCGGCGTATTACAATGGCGGCGTACGAGCACTCGACGTCAACGGGGATCTCTCGACCTGTGATGCCGCCAACAAGTCCGCAGACGGACGTTGCGACCTCGGAAAAATGGGACGCGAGGTTGCGAGCGGACCGACTGGGGTGGGCGCGGTCTACATCTGGGGCGTCCAGCTATCCGGCGGCTACGTGTATGCCTCCGATATGCTCAACGGTATTTGGAAGCTCGCTCCCGTCCCCTAGCTGGGCTGAAACAGACTTCCATTCAAACCGTAGGGGAGGTGTCGTTGTCTAACAGCCACACCCGAATGGAGTCAGGCATGAAGCGCAAATTTCGCGGGGCAGCTTTTGCGGCAGCCCCTTTTCTCATCGCAACGCCAGCTTTCGCACAACGGGATGCTTTCACGGCGCCCAGGAACGCGATAGTTGATGCGGGTGGGGCCAAATCAATCGAAGTCGAAGCGGCGGCCGGGAGCCTTCGTGTGGAAGGCAAGCCGGGACTAAGGCAGGTTCAGGTGACTGGCACCGCGCGCGCTTCATCACAACAGATTCTCAATCAGATCAAGTTGATCGCCGAGCGCAGGGGCGACCTGGTCTACATCAAGGCCGATATTCCCGAGGACGATGACTGGGACGGCGGAAATTATTCGGCCGGTCTCGATCTGGTGATCCAGGTGCCACAGGGAATCAATGCGGAAGTTTCCGATGGCAGCGGCGATGCAAAGATCTACAATGTTGGCGCGCTCGAAGCGACGGACGGCTCGGGTGATTTTCTCGTTCAAGGTGCGGCTGGATCGGTCCGTGTCACGGACGGATCGGGTAACCTCACCATAGAGAACGTCACTGGCGATGTAAGAGTGAGCGACGGGTCGGGCGATGTGAACGTCCGCAATGTTTCGGGATCATTCATCGTGGAAAGCGATGGATCCGGCGGACTGTACGCCACGGATGTCCGCGGTTCGGTAGTCGTGGAGAGTGATGGATCCGGCAATATCGGCGTCAACAAAGTCGGCAAGGATTTCACCGTCAATTCGAAGGGCAGCGGGACGATCGATTACGCGGAAGTCACCGGCCGCATCGACATTCCCGAGCGTCACCGGGATCGCAGATATCGGAGCGGGGAAGACAGATAGAGGGGCGGGTTAAACACGCCGGCCGCATTCTCACCGGCGCTCTCGCGTTCGAAGTCAAACCGGCGATTAACTGACCTGATACGACGCTGTTGAAAGCGGTGTCGTGCACGTTTATTGCCGCTCACGCGACCCGAACCAAGCGGGCATCGGAAGACTCAAGTGTCTCTCGATTGATTACTTCCCGCCTCAAACGGAGAAATAAATGCGCTTTCTGGCAATCAGCATATGTGCTCTTGCTTTAATTCCGGCTGCAGCGGACGCACAGCAGGCCATGAATTCGAGTCGCGGTCCAACGATCAATGCGGCATCGGTTGGATTCCGGGTAAGCGAAGCGAAGGTCGACGCGTCTACGAAGGTCACGGCGCCGCTGGTCGCCCGGCACCAAGGGCAGGACGTTGCCCTAATGGCCGTCGGGGTGGGAGCAATGATCGCTGGCGCTCTCATTAAGGACACGCCGGGCACGATCATCATAATTGCCGGCGCAGGCATGGCGTTGTTCGGGCTGTACCACTACCTCGAATAGGCTCGACGCGTAGCGCGCCAAGCGGTCTAGCCTTCGCCGTCGATGTAGAGAGTTCCAGAGCTCACCAGAACCGAACACCCGCCGACTCTTATTGCGGCGAGCTGACCGCGTTTGACATCTACCTCGAGCTCAAGTCTGCTCGGACGGCCCATCTCGACGCCCTGATCAACGATCCAGCGAAGCGTTCCGTCGCGGGTGTCCGCCCGCAACGCGAGAAATCCGGCGAGCGCCGCACACGCGCTACCCGTCGCGGGATCTTCTCCGATGCCCAGCCCGGGAGCGAACATGCGTGCGCGGATGTGGCCGCCCTCGAAGATGTTGGTCCAGTCGTCGGTACTGAATACGAACATCTCTGGCGCCCAATATCCGCGCAGTGATTGTTCCCACTTTGGGATGTCTACTCGGGCCCACGACAGCATCTCGGGCTTCTTAATCGGGATGAAGAGATAAGGGACGCCGCACGAGACCGCCTCGGGCTCGATCATGTCATCCGCGACGATGTGACTCGGCTCGAGCGAAAGGATCTCGCAGAGAATTTCCGGTCGTGGAGGCGGCTCCCTGATTTCGGGAAGCTTTGCCGAGGTGAGCTGCGCGAACACCGGCTTGCCGCCCTCTGATCGGATGGAAACGGGAACGGGTCCGACGCCCTCCTCGAGGACTATTCGGGTCTCCGCGCCGTTGAGCGGAATCTCGCCTATGGACGCCAATACAAACGCGCAGCCGACAGTGGGGTGGCCGGCGAAGGGCAGCTCGGCGCCGGGAGTGAAGATACGAACACGACGGGTGTTACAGCTTTCTGTCGGCGGAAAAACGAAAACGGTTTCCGAGTAGTTGAACTCCCGGGTGATGGCTTGCATCTGCTCGTCGGAGAGCCCTTCCGCCTTCGGCACCACGGCAAGCGGATTTCCACCGTGCAGGTGATCGGTGAATACGTCGGCGGTATAGAAATCGTACGACATGAGCCGGAAGAAAATGCTCAAGGCGCGGCCCGGCGGCTACCAGTGACTAGACATCAAGGAGTTGCTCGGTTGACCCGAGGTGGCACTGAACAAGCAACGGTAGCGGGTATGAGATCGAAACAGCCGGCCGGCACGAACGCATCCAGATCGTCGAAGTCCTCGAAGCGCGAAGCTGTCGTGCGCCTGGGCCCCGCCGGTTGGTTGTACAAGGATTGGGAGGGAATCGTGTACCCGCTTGAAAAGCCCAAGGGCTTCGATCCGCTTCCCTACATCGCCGATTTCTTCGACACCGTCGAGGTGAACTCGACGTTTTACGGACCACCGCTGCCACGTACGACGACCTCGTGGGTCAACAGGGTGAAAGAGCACCGAGACTTCCGTTTCACCGCCAAACTGTGGAAGCGCTTCACGCACGAGCGGGGAAAAGCGTGGACTCGGGGGGAAGTCGACCAGGTTTGCAAAGGCTTCGATGTGATGATGGAGGCAGGAAAGCTTGGCGCCGTTCTGCTGCAGTTTCCGTGGAGTTTCAAGCGAACCGAGGAAACCCGCGAATGGCTGGGCGACGTCGTGCGGACATTCAACATGTACCCGCTCGTCGTCGAGGTTCGACACACCTCGTGGCTTGCGCCCGAATTCCTCGAATCACTGAAGGACGAAGGTGTCGGCTTCGTGAATATCGACCAGCCACTGTACCACAAGTCCATCGGTCCATCGACGCACGTGACTTCGAGTGTAGGGTACGTTCGAGTTCACGGGCGGAACTACAAGGACTGGTTTCGAGAGAAGGCGACGGTGGAACAGCGATACGATTACCTGTACGAGCCGAGCGAGCTGGAGCCCTGGGTCGAGCGCACCAGACAGATCGCCGCAAGCCCCGACACCCGTGAAGTCTACGTTGTCACCAATAACCACTACAAAGGGAAGGCCGTGGCGAACGCCCTCATGATGAAGTCAATGCTGAAGGGGGCCAAAGTACCTGCTCCGTCAGGTATCATCGATGCCTACGGAAACGCGGTGAGTGACTACGCGGTGCCGGCAGAAGGTCAGATGGAAGTGGCCTAAATTGATTGACCGCAGGGCCTGGATGGGTTAGGTTATTCCCCTGACTCGCACGGCGCGGGTCCATGCCAGATTGCGACACAGGGGACCTGGGGTGTTGCCAGGTCCTTTTGATTTTCTGGCGAACATGCGATCATCTCGATCGCGAACAAACAGTAGTCGGATTGGTACCGCAACACGGCACTTCCGACCAATTGCAGAGGAAGTACCGAGAATGCGTACCACCGGAAAAGTGAAGTGGTTCAACGATGCGAAGGGTTTTGGTTTCATCACTCCTGAGAACGGGCAGAAGGATTGCTTCGTTCATCACTCCGCCATTCAGGGCAAGGGCTTCAAGTCCCTGGCCGAAGGCGAGCGGGTTGAGTTCGACGTCGTGCAGGGCCAGAAGGGTCCCGCCGCCGAGAACGTAACCAAGATCGGCGAGTAAACAGTAGCTTGCTGGACGCTTCATAAGAAATGGGGCCGGTCTGGACAACACCAGACCGGCCCTTTTTTTCTTTCGATGTTCGGAAGAGCTGAAGCGTGAACGCTGACGACAATAGATGTCCTTGTTGGACTAACCCGAAGGAGGCGTATGGCCAAAGAAGAAGCAATCGAGCTGGAAGGGACTGTAACCGAAGTGCTGCCAGATGCGACGTTCCGCGTGCAGGTGAATAACGGGCACGATGTCCACGCCACGATCGCGGGGAAGATGCGGAGGTTCCGCATCCGTGTTCTCGCCGGAGATCGCGTGACTCTCGAAGTTTCGCCCTACGATCTGACGAGAGGACGCATCACCTTCCGCCACAAGAGCTGAGGATCACCGCAGTCTACTGCGCGTAACGCAGTATGTCGTAAAAGAATCGCACGCCGTAACCAACGTTGTCTGCTGACAAACGCTCGTCGTTGCCGTGCATTCCCCGCTGAATTTCCGCGCGCGGAATCCTGAACGGACTGAATCCATAGGTTGTAATACCCAGCTTCCGATACGTGGGCCTGTCGGTGGCGGCCGTCTCCATCGGCGTAGTCACGAAGGCAGTCGGCTCGCGATCGCGGGCAGCTTTCTCGATAGCCCGAAAAAGATCGGTATCCACCGGACTTTCGAGCGGTGGCTTTGTGTTGCCGAGGTGCGTGAAATGCACCGCGGTGTCACCGACGATCTGCTGTAAAGTCCGAAGGAATTCCGTGGTATCCTGATCGGGAAGCAGCCGCACATCAATCTCCGCGGTAGCGACCGCCGGAATTACGTTGGTTTTGTTGGATCCAGTCAGCCCGGTGAGTGAAATGGTATTCCTCAGTATCGCGTTCCACGTTACGTCACTGACGATCCACTCTCGGGCGCGCGGATTGTCCAGGGCGCTGCGCACGTTGGACAGCCAGGCGCTTTGCGGGGCCGGGTACGTCCGGGCGATATCACGAAAGAACTTGTCTACGCCGGGGGTCACGTGGAGTGGCGACTCGTATTGAGAGATCTTGTAGAGCGCGGCGACGAGCTTCGGCACCGGATTCTGCTTGGTGGGTCGGGACCCGTGGGACGGAACGCCGTTGACCGTCAGCCGTTGCCAAAACGTCCGCTTTTCCGCTACGCCGACGCCGAAGTAGACAACTTTCCCAGTTGAATCGAGAACGTTGTCCGCGCCCTCTGTGATCAGATACTCCACATCTCGCAGCAGCTCCGGATGCCTCTGGACGAAGATTATGGCGCCCGTCGACCCGAGTTCTTCGTCCGCATTGCCGATGAACACGACGTCGCGGGTGAGCGGCACACCTGATCTCTTCAGCGCGATCATCGCCATAAGCTGCGCCACACCGTTGCTCTTCATGTCGATGGCGCCGCGGCCCCAGATGTAGCCATCCTTCGCTACTCCCGAGAACGCGTCGACGGACCAGGACGCGGGGTTGACCGGGACTACATCCATGTGATGAACGAGCGCGATCGCCTTCTTGTTGCCGGTCCCGCGAAAACGAGCGTAGAGATTGGCGCGGTTGGGACCAATCTCAGTTGTATCGAGAATCCGGGCTTCGATGCCTTCCCGGTCGAGCAGAGCCTTGAGAAAGCGGGCGCCAAGCAGCTCGTTGCCCGGCGGATTGGTGGTATTTACGCGCAGGTAATCGGCGAGGACCGTCTGCGATTCGCGGGCAAAAGCATCCCAGTCGATCGGCCGAGTCTGCGCACTGCCGGCACGCGTGGACAGGAGTAATGCCAGGGGAACGACTCGAACGAGCTTCATTGGATTCCGGCGCTGGGAAAGGGAGGCGGTATGGTCGCAAATCCAAGGCTGGCGGGGAAGGGGTGGAATCGCCTAGAATTGTTTTGTATACAATTCGACCCGTTCCCTTAACCGGATCAACCATGGCAGCGACCGTTGCTCGACAGACGTTTGACTCGCCGGTCACGGCTTCTGTCCGGGCGCCAAGAGTGAGGATCGACGCGGTCGACCTGCTTCGCGGAATCATCATGGTCATCATGATGCTCGATCATACCCGCGATTTCGCGCACTTCCAGGCCGCCGCTTTCGACCCGACGAACGTCGAGAAGACCACGGTGATTCTGTTTTTTACCCGCTGGATAACGCACTTCTGCGCGCCACTGTTCGTGTTGCTCGCCGGCACCGGTGCGTACTTCCAGGAGATGCGTGGGAAGTCGAGGGGGGAGCTTTCGCGCTTTCTGATCAGTCGCGGTCTATGGCTGATTTTTGTCGAGCTGATCGTGCTGCGCGTGGTGATCATGTTCAACTTCGACTTCATGGGGATGGCGGCCTTTCTCCAGGTGATCTGGGCGATCGGCTGGAGCATGATTGTACTCGCCGCGCTCATTCATCTACCGCTGGGCGCGGTGGCAGCCATTGGTGTGGGTATGATCGCCGTCCACAACGCATTCGACGGAGTCAATGTTACCTCGTGGGGTGGACCGGGCACTCCAGTTCCCGGTTTTTGGGCGTCCGTCTGGCACGTGCTGCACGTGCCCGGTCTGATCTTTCCTTTCGGACAAAATGGACCGCCTGCGCTCGTACTGTATCCGCTCATCCCCTGGATCGGTGTGATGGCGGTTGGATACACGCTCGGGTCGATCTACCGTCTGGAGCCAGCCGCACGGCGGCGAATTCTGATCAGCCTTGGCGCTGCGTTGGCGGTCGCGTTCGTAGTTCTGCGCGCGGTCAATGTCTACGGTGACCCCTCGCGTTGGTCGGCGCGAGATACGGCGGCCAAGACGGTACTGTCCTTTCTCGCCACATCGAAGTATCCGCCCTCACTGCTGTTTCTCTTGATGACCATCGGGCCGGCCCTTCTCTTCCTGGCGTGGGCAGATGGAAAAACACCTGGCAGTGTATCGCGATTCTTCATCACGTTCGGTCGGGTGCCACTTTTCTTCTATTTGCTGCAGTGGATCACGGCGCACAGTCTGGCGCTGCTCGCGAGCGTGATTGCGGGTAAGCCGACGGATTACTTCTTCAGCAACCTCGCCGTTTCACCACCACCTCCGCCGGGGACCGGTTTTGGTCTGGTCACAGTGTACGCGCTGTGGATACTCGGCGTCCTGTTGCTGTATCCACTCTGCCGCTGGTACGCCGGCATCAAGGCGCGTCGTCGCGACTGGTGGCTCAGTTACTTATAGAGGGTGAGCTGCGCGAATCTCACGGCAAGTCGCTACCACTTTGCTGCGGGCGCTCGGGGGGAAGCGGAAGGGCGGCCACGCGATCCTTGAACGTGTGAAAGTCAGGAGAATCGATCATAAATCGTTTTCCCTGCGCTTCCGGAACCGTCGCCAGCAACTGGTTTGCTTTAGTGATCCGCGCCTCTTCAAGCGGATGTGAAGCGAACCAGTTTTCCACCTTGGTGGGCTGGTACTCGCGTTCTTTGAGCAATACCTGGAACAGATCCGGGATTCCCTGCGGACTGTATCCCGCTCTTGACACGTTGACCACCGCCTCGGAGTCTGCCTGCAATTCGTCCTGCCGGCTGTATCGCGCGAAGAGCGCCGACCCGCCAACCTGTACCGCCGCCTGTGCCAGCCCGCTGTGGCAAATGCTGGTGAGGGTGCAAACAACCGCCACGCCGGCATTCGCTTTCTGCGCTTTCTCCATCTGCTTCACCGAGTGTCGCTCTACGACGTGGCCGATCTCGTGGCCCAGGGTGCCGGTGAGCTCGTCCAAACGATCCGCGCTCTCGATGAGCCCGCGATTGACGTAGACGTAACCGCCGGGAAGTGCGAACGCGTTGACCTGTTTTGTATTGACAACGTAAAAGTGCCAGTCGAGATCCGACCTGCTCGTTTTACTGGCGATCGATTCGCCGAGGTTCTGGATATAGCTGCTGACGGCGGGATCGTTCACGATCGGCAGCTGCGCATTTATTTCCTCGGCGTTCTGGCGACCCAACTGGACTTCCTGATCCTGTGAGACAGAGCAGGCGAGCAGCGCAGCGAGGCAAAAAATCGTCAAATTGCGAATCATTTTCCGCCGGAAATGGTAAATTTCAGGGGGCAAGACATGTTCCCCCACGCCCGCATTCCCCCGATTCAAGAATCCCATTGCAGATGCCAGCCGTAGCCGGGAAAGAGCGTCGAAGCTTCGAGCACCGCCACCTCAAGGTTTCGAGATCAGCGCGTTACGCGATGATGGGCTCGTTTGATGCTGACCTTTCCGAGGTCTGGTTTGTCTGTCACGGTCAGGGTCAGTTAGCCGCGCGATTCCTCTCCCGGTTTCTCCCCCTCGAGAGAGACGACAGGCTGTTCATCGCTCCTGAAGCACTATCCCGATACTATCTGGCGGCGCACGTTGCAGGACCACACCGGGCCGGTACGCCGGTGGGCGCGATCTGGATGACCAGCGAGGATCGTGAGCGCGAGATCGATGACTACGTCAGCTACCTCGATCTCCTGCATCACGAAGTCTTCTCAAAGGTTGCCCGAGCCGAGGTCAAGCTGTGGGTACTCGGTTTCTCACAGGGAGTGTCGACTGCCGCGCGCTGGGTCGTTCGCGGCAAGGTGGAACCGGATCGCGTCGTGCTCTGCTCCGGAGTATTCCCCCCGGAGGTCACGGCGGCAGACGCAACCCGCGTTGCGAGGCAGTCACCAGTCACCATTGCTTTCGGTAGCACGGACGAGTTTGCTACTCCGGAATTGGTGAGCGCTCAGAAGGATCGGCTCGACGAGCTCGGGGTCGACTGCCAGCTGATTGGATTCGAAGGCGGACACGAGATCACCCCGGAATTTCTGGCGCGACTCACTCGATCTGGCCCGACTGAATAATGCGGATCTCGAAGGCGTTGTTGCCGGAGCCGTCGTGGCGTACCGCGATCATGGTGTTGCTGATCGCTTCTCTGCTCGCCCCTGTGATCTTTGCCAACGGCTTCTTCTTCCCGTACGTGGTGCCGCGGAATCTTTACTTCAGGGCGATCGTTGAGACTGCAGCCGGGATTCTCGTTGTCGTGCTGTGTTTCGGACGGAGGCGACTGGATCTCCGAGGTGAGCCGATATTTTGGGCGCTGGTGGCGTTCCTGTTCGCCGCAGGCGTGTCCGCCCTCTTTTCACCGGCTCGCATGCATAGTCTGTTCGGCGACTTCGAACGAATGGGCGGGGTGTTGTCGTGGCTTCATCTCACGCTCTTTTTCCTGCTGCTCAGAACGTTGCGCGATGAGGATTGGCCGTGGGTATTGAACTCGGCGCTCGCGGTGAGCCTTTACGTCAGCATTCGCGCGATCACCGAGCACGCCGGCGTGGCTTCGGGGCCGGCATCCTTGGACGCGGCCATTGCAGCGAGCGCGTCAACACTCGGCAATCCCGGGCTACTCGGAGCGTACCTGCTGTTAAGTGTGGCCCTGGCGGTGCACTTGGCGACCGCCAGCGTCCGGTTTCGGCTTCCGTATCTCGCCGCCGGCGGAGTGAACCTACTCGGCCTGATTTACGCCGAGAACCGGAGCAGTCTGGTCGGCTTGGTTCTGGCAGCGGTCATCGGGGCAATCATCTTCAGCATCATCGCCGGAAAGTCACACAAGCGATGGATCGTTCCGTCGATCGCGGGCGGAGTCGCGTTATGTGTGGCGGGAATGTCCCTGGGAATTCGTTTCTTCCCGACCAATCCGATCATGCGGGATCTTCCGACGGTGCTTCAGCGACTGGCGATGACGGACCTGACGGGCGCCGACGAAACGCGACTGATGCAGTGGCGCGCCGCCATCGCGGCTTTCCGCGAGCGTCCCGCCTTCGGCTTTGGATTGGAAAACCACAATCTGGCCTGGAGCGCGCATTTTGACCCGCGGATCGAGCGCCTCGGCACGTCGATTTTCGACCGCACCCACAACCAGTTTCTGGAGATACTGGGTACGACGGGCCTCGTCGGTACGGTAGCATTTCTTGGAATCTGGATCGCCATTGGCGCGACGCTGGTCCGGGCTTACAGGTCTGGACGGATTTCTGCGAGCACCGCGTCGGTACTCTGGGCGGCGCAGATAGCCTACGCGACCTATCTCGCTTTCTGGTTTGTCGATCTCAATTCGACCATGCTCTGGATTGCCTTGGCGGGATTCATTGCTTCCAGAGCCACGATCGGCTCCGTCGTACTCGAAGCGACCGGGACCGATCCACACCCGGCGTCGCCACGGCCTCTGATGGCGTTCGCATCCGTAGCGCTCCTGATCGTTGCGCTGTATACACAGACCTACACTCCATTGGTCGCCGACCGCGCCTTAGCGCGCGTCGACCGATCCAGTGGATCCATTCGGGAGATACTCGGCGACATCGATTATCTCTCGCACTCGCCGGCGCGTCAGACGGCGCACACGCCTATAGTGATGGCCGAATACATCTCGTCGCTCGGGCCGCGCATCGATGAACTGCGTTCCGATCCGCGAGAACGACCGGTACTGGACCGCGCATTCAAAGACGCTCTTGCCTCGTTCTCACAGGAGATCCATCGGGACAGTCTGAACGACCGTCTCTATACGCACCAGGCCGGACTTTTCATGGAAGCCGCGCGATTCTACCGGTCGGCTCAATATCGCCAGCAGGCCATCGATGCTTTTCATAAAGCGATCGACCTGAGTCCACATAGGAGCGATCAACGCCTTGGCTTGGCGACGTTGTACATGCGTGATGGTGATTACGAGCGCGCGGTCGTGGTCTTGACCGATGCAGTGAAGAGTGATCCAATGCTGGGAGAGCCGCGCTTCCGACTGGCACAGGCGTACGTCGGCGCGGGGAAGAGTGATTCCGCCCTCGCAATGCTTCAAACATCTCTCCGCCTCGGCTACGTCGGCGCCGCGGAAACCTATCTCGCGATGGGCAAGAGACTGGAGTTCTCCGGCCGCAGCAGCGCCGCAGCCGGTTTTTACTCCGATTATCTCGAGGCGAAGTACACCGAAGCTGTGTGGGATCGTTCGGAAGTCATCGATCGGCCAATTCCGGCGAGCGACATCGCTGTTGCCGCGCACCTGCCCCTTCTCTACATGCGCGCCCGCGAGAGTGATCTTGCGGTCAAATCCGCGGCCGCGCTATCTGCCTTCGACCCGTCGCGGTCGCCCATCGTCGACCGATTCGTCAATGATCTAGGAGCGCGACGCCGGGGCAATTGGATCGCCAGGACCTCGCTGCTTCCATGCGCGAGGACAAGAAATTCGCGCGGAACCGATTCAACCGCCTTCAGCGCGTGCGGAGTTTTCCGCCGGAAGCTCTAGGCTGGCTGTGCGACCGCCGGCTGCCTGACGCCGGCGCGGTGAATCCTCAGGGCGGCGATGCGGCGCCCATCCATGGCTACTACTTCCATCTCGCCGCCCGGTATTGGGATGCGGTCGCCCATCCGCGGCAATCGACCGAGCTTGGCGAACGCATAGCCACCGAGTGTGGTCCAATCACCGTCGGGTATGGGGATCCGATAATCGGAACGCACGTCGATCAGCGAAAGCGAGCCGGCGAGCTCCAGCACGCCGTCGGTCACCACAGACTCGCGAGATGCAAAGTCGTACTCGTCCGAGATGTCGCCGACGACCTCTTCAACCAGGTCCTCCATCGTCACGATGCCCGCGGTGCCGCCGTACTCGTCGAGCACTACCGCCATGTGGGCGCGCGTGCGGCGTAAGTCATCAAGCACGCGCTCTGCCGGACGGCTGTCAGGGACGTACATCGGTTCGCGAACAAAGTCCGCCAGGTTGAATGGCGCGTCGCCAGAGTGCAGCCACAGATCCTTCGCCAGAAAGACGCCCACCACATCGTCGAGAGATTCCCGAAACACCGGATAACGTGAATACCGCTCGCGACGCAAAACCTCCCACACTTCCTGCTCGCTCGCCTCGATGTCCAGCGCGACCACATCCGTGCGCGGACGCATTACGTCGCGCGACTTCTTCTCGTGAAAATCCAGGACGCCCGCCAGCATGGCGCGATCGGATTCGTCGAGCGTTCCACGAGCATGGGCCTGCATCACAAGAAAACGGATCTCTTCCGGGCTGTGCCCCTCCTCGTCCGTGGCGGGTTTGACGCCAAACAGGCGCAGCAATGCGTTGGCGGTTCCGTTGAATATCGAGATGAACGGCGACATGAATCTC
>JBJMOT010000125.1:0-19976 GCA_045803585.1 Gemmatimonadaceae bacterium | reverse complement strand
GATTGATGGTGCTGGCGTCTTCGTAGCGGCGCGGGATGTGGTAGAGAAGGTCGCGCGCGGTGACGATTCCAAGGTGTCGCAACAGCTCGGCACGCGCTGGTCCCACGCCCTTGAGGTAATTCACGGGCATGTCGAGGTAGACCTTTCCGCCGCGCGCCTCCGTTGCCGCCGCCATCTACTGCTCGAGAACCTCGCGCGCAAAAACCTTCGGGTCGAATTGCTCGAGGTCGGTGGCCTTTTCTCCGATGCCAATGAATTTCACCGGTACATTGAGCGCTTCGTGCACGGCCAGCACGATCCCGCCTCGCGCTGTGCCGTCCACCTTGGTGATGACGAGTCCGGTGACGGGAATCGCCTCCGCGAAATTCCTGGCCTGCGCGACGGCGTTCTGGCCGATGGTGCCATCCAACACGAGCAGCGTCTCATGCGGTGCGCCTGGAAGCCTTTTTCCTATTACCCGATTGATCTTCTTCATTTCGTCCATCAGAGAGCCGCTGGTATGGAGCCGTCCTGCAGTGTCCACTATCACCACGTCCTTGCCGCGACTCATTCCCGCGTCAACGGCATCGAACGCCACCGCGGCCGGATCGGAGCCGGGGTTTCCTCCGACGAAGTCGGCGCCCGTTCGCTGAGCCCATGTCCGCAGCTGGTCGATTGCCCCGGCGCGAAACGTGTCGGCCGCTCCGACCAGTACTGACATCTTATTCGCGATGAGAAGGTCGGACAGCTTCCCGATGAAGGTAGTCTTTCCCGCGCCGTTGACCCCGACGACGAGGATGACCGTAGGAGGCGCCGGAGCCTTCATCGGACGCGGATCGCTGTTCCCAGAGGCGAGGGACGCCTCTATGGCGCTCTCCAGCGCCGCGAGGAACTCATCCTGCGACTTGATCAAGCCGCGTTTGGCCTGGCCTTCGATCTCAGCAACGAGCCGCATCGTGGTCGGCACGCCGAAGTCGGCTTCGAGAAGCACTTCCTCGAGCTTCTCCAGAGAGCCCTGAATCGAGCCGGATCTGGCGATCGCGCCGACATCGGTCAGGGCGACGTCTTTTATTTTCGTCCACAGCGTGCGGGTGGGGACGTCGCCCGCGCGCCGGAGTAATCTGCCTGCCATCTGAAATGAATTTGGTGGAGGGCGAAAAAAAACCCGGACATTGAGTCCGGGTTCAAGATAACGTTGCGAGCTTGCTGCGTCTTACTCGGCGATGTTTGACGCACGAGCGTCGCTGAGACTGGCCAGAGTCTGGTTTCTCATTCTCTGGAAGAGTGAGCGCTCGTCGGCTGGAATGGGATCTCCGCTGCGGCTCTGGAGCGCAAGCTTGGGATCGCGCGCGACGCCGTTGATGCGAATCTCGAAGTGGAGATGCGGTCCGGTTGCCCAGCCCGTCATTCCGACGAACCCGATTGTACTGCCCATCGCCACGCGGGCGCCGGTATGCATTCCGGGGGCGAAGTTCCGCATGTGGCCATAGCGGCTCACCATTCCGTTGCGGTGGCGGATGTCGATCATGTTCCCGTAGCCGCCTTTCTGGCCCGCGAAGACAACGACTCCGTCGCCGATCGCGCGCACTGGCGTGCCCATTGCGGCCGCGTAGTCGGTGCCGGTGTGGTTGCGCCATTCACCGAAGATCGGATGCTTACGCGCTCCGAAAATGCTGCTGATGCGGCGGAACGTCACCGGCGCGCGGAGGAACGCGGAACGCAGCGACATGCCGCTCGCGTCGTAGTATTGCGCGCTGGAGGAGCCGTGCGTATCGAAGTGAATGGCCTCGAGCGGGTTGTGCCCGTTCGACAATGCCAGACGCGCTCCGATAATCTTGTTGACGATGATCGCGCCGTTCGGCTTCTGAAGGCGCTCGACGAGGACGTGGAACTTGTCGCCCTCGCTCAGATCGCGGCTCATATCGACCTTGTACTCGAAGATGTCCGCAAGCGACCACGCCAGCTGGTGGCGAGCAGATGGCGGCAGCACGCCGACGCCGCTCTCGTTCAGCGCATTGTATAGGCTCGAACGAATTACGCCGCCAATGGCGAGCGTATCGATCAATTCCGTGTTTGAGGCTTCGACGACGAGCGGCGTGAGGACGAAATCTGCCGGCTCCAGGCCCGGTCGGGAGACGACGACGGGCTCCATTGCAAAGACCTGCTTCTTCTCGAGACTCGGTGTAAGCCAAATGGCGACCGCTGCCATGGTCGCCACGATTGCATAACTAACCGGCCGAATGCTTTGATGGTGCTTCAATCCATCTGTCTCCGAATGAACGTCGGGATCTCCATATCACTCAGATCCTGCTCTGGAGACGACCGATCACGCTCGGGAGTCACGGCTGGATTGCTCGTTGGAGTATTTCTTTTTGGGAGCTCAAGTGGTGCTCTTGTCGCGCCATTTCCCCGAGGGGGACGGAGCGGAATAACCGGCGCTCCGCGGACGATCGGCGAAGGCGTCGAGATAAGACCGGTCGACTGTTGAGTCGTCGTCGACTGTGGTTTGTCCCGATCGAATCCGGTGGCGATGACCGTCACCCGAATCTCGCCCTGCATCGCAGGCTCGTGGACGGCGCCGAAGATGATTTCCGCGTCTTCGCCGACGGCGTCGTGGATGATCTCGTTGATCTGGTGCACTTCACCGAGGGTCAGGTCAGCGCCGCCGGTGATGTTGACCAGGACGCCGGTTGCACCGGAGACCGAGACGTTGTCGAGGAGCGGGCTGGCAATGGCCTGCTGCGCGGCTTCGATGGCGCGGTTCTCACCGCGTCCGATGCCGGTGCCCATCAGAGCGGAGCCGCCCTCCTGCATGACTGTGCGGACGTCGGCAAAGTCGACGTTCACCAGACCAGTGACGCTGATGAGGGAGGAAATACCCTGGGTCGCATGCAGCAAGACTTCATCGGCCTTCTTGAGCGCGTCCTGGAAGGGAATTCCCTTGCCTACAACAGCAAGCAAGCGCTCGTTGGGGACGACGATCATCGTGTCGACATTCTTGCGCATCTCGGCGATGCCGAGCTCTGCCTGCCGCATGCGCTTGCGGCCTTCGAAGAGGAAGGGCTTGGTGACGATGCCAACGGTCAGCGCGCCGGCTTCGCGAGCGAGTTCGCAAAGGACGGGTGCGGCGCCTGTGCCGGTCCCGCCGCCCATGCCGCAGGTCACGAAGACCAGATCGGCGTTGTGCATTGCGCGGGCGACTTCTTCCCTGCTTTCGTCTATAGCCTGCTTGCCGATCTCGGGCCGGGCGCCTGCGCCGAGGCCGCGGGTTAGCTTCTTACCTATCTGAATTTTGACGTCGGACTTCGAGTTCAGGAGAGCTTGCGCGTCCGTGTTGACCGAGATGAACTCGACGCCTTCGAGGTGCTCCTCGATCATTCGATTGACGGCGTTTCCGCCCCCGCCACCGACGCCCACGACCTTCATGCGGGCGTTCTGTGACTGGCTCTCCTCGAATTCGAATATCATCGGGTCAGAAACTCCGGCACGGCGGTCATTGTGGAAAAATTTCTGGCGCTAGGTGGGGCTAGTATAAGCGCGTTAGTCGATTCGTACCATAGGCAAAGACGAACGGAGCCCAAAAAAAGTACAACGCTCGTCAAGTGAGTTATCCACACCGCTTTTGGTGCCCGCGATTTTATGATTTTGTCATAGTGCGGGCGTTGTCGGGGATCGCTCGCCTGCTCGTGGCCGGGCGTAGCAAGAGACTCGCTCGCGCCGTTGCAGTTTGCGAGCGAGGCTCGCAGCGTGTAAGCGAGTTGGCTGCTGGAGAGGATGCCCTCGCCCGACTGACCCTAAGAGATGTAAGACCGCCGGCGAGACTCAGCGCGGCGAACAAGCGCGGCTAGAAGAAGTCCTCGAGCCAGGTTTTGATTTTCTTCGTGAACCGGTCGACCCCGGCGCCCGCGAGCACTTTGTGACGGCCGCTCGGAGCAAAGCCAGCTGCGGAACGATGGGCCCCGTATAGGGCGAGACCGACCACCGTCGAGAATCGTGGCGCATCCACCGAGTCGCTCAGGCCGCCGATGTTCTCCGCGGGCGCTCCGATCCTGACGCCGGTACCGAAGACATCAGCGGCGAGCTCTCCGACCCCCTGCATCGCGGCTGCACCACCCGTGATCACCACTCCGCCGTTGAGGCGCTGCGCAAAACCCGCTCGCTGGATCTCGGCGAGAACGAGATTGAAGATCTCGTCCATCCGCTGGTGGATGATGTGCGCGAGAACTTCGCGCGGAAGTTGACGCTCCCCCTGCGCGACCGTGCTGGGAAGCTGAATCACATCGCCGGGATTCACGAGCGGCTCATAGGCGCAGCCGAATTTCTCCTTAAGCCGCTCCGCGTCCGCCTGAGTGACGCCGAGCCCCTGGACGATGTCGCTGGTGACGTTGTTGCCGCCGTAATTCACCGTGCCGAGGTAGCGGATTTTGCCCTCGTGAAAGACGGCCATGTCGGTGGTGCCGGCACCCATCTCCACCAGCGCGACTCCAAGCTCCTTCTCGTCCTCGGTGAGCACGCTCAGCGCGCTCGCCAGCGGCTCCAACACCAGCTCGCGAACATGATAGCCGGCGCGCTCGACCGATTTCCGAAGATTCATCGCGGGGGATGCGCCGATTGTCACCAGATACATCTCCGTCTCGAGTCTCGTGCCGATCATCCCGACGGGATCGCGGATGCCCTGGTTCTTGTCGACCGAATATTCCTGCGGGATTGCGTGCAGCAGCTCCCTGTCCTGGGGGACGGGCTGAGCGCGTGCGACTTCATTCGCACGATCGACATCGGCCTTCGAGATCTCGTCTCCGTTGACGGCCACGATGCCCTTGCTGATCATCGCGCGGACGTGCTCACCAGCGATACCCGCATAGAGAGCGTCGATTTTCGTCCCCGCCATTCGCTCCGCATCCTCGACCGCTTTTCTGATCGACCGCGTCGTCTCCTCGATATCCGACACGATGCCACGTCGAAGTCCGGTGGTCCGGGCCTGGCCGACGCCGAGGATTTTGAGATATGCGCCGCTCCTGGCATCGCCGGGAACGGCCTGACCGATCACCGCAGTCGTCTTCGCGGATCCTATGTCCAGACCGGTAATGATGTTCTCAGGATTCATTGAAGCCTTGCGATCACCTGATCGCGATAACGTAAATCGAGCTCACCGGCACGGAGCTGCCGGCGCGCGAGATCGGTTTCAACCGGAAAGATATCGGCCATCCGCTCCACTGACAGTCCTATCGGAACGCGAATACGCAGCGTTCCACCGGGCAAAGCACTGTCCCCTGCAGCAGTGCTCCGTGAAAGCGTCAGCACGATCTCGTCCCTTCCCACGCGCCGTACTTCTTCGATGCGGTCGAACACCCGCGGCTCGTTGGCGCGAATCGCTCCGACGAGCTTAAGAAGAACGGGATCGCGAGTCGCAACAATCGGGAGGTCGAGGCTGGTGCGCGCAGGATCTATCGGGAGCTGCTTCCCGAGCGTGTCGAAGGGCAACAATCCGGTCGGAGTCTGGATCAGCGCTACGGGAAGATTTTCTTTGATCGTCACAACCAGAGTCCCTGGCATCCGGCGCGATATCGTGACGTCCGAAACCTGGGGATGGTCGCGAACACGCGCCTTGTAAGGCGCGAGATCGTCCCACAAAGAGGCGAGGGTATCCACTTTGAGCCTCTGCACGATCTCGTTCGGCTGGAGGTACCTTGCGCCCCGAACTTCGATCGCTCGAATCCGGAAAAACGCCATTCGCCGCGCAGCTTCTCGAGTTCCCCACGCCGCGGCCATAATCACGGCGACGAGAAAAAGGCCGCCGAGCAGCTTCCATCCCGGCTTGCGAAGCCGCTCGCCGGAGATCATCCGCGCTTCTCCAGCTGGTCTTTCAGCTCGTGACCCGTCCGCGTGATGTCTCCGGCACCGATGGTGATTACCACGTCACCTTCGCGAAGGAAGCCCGTGAGTGCGGCGGCCAGATCGTTCCGCGTGCCCTTCCACGTCGGCGCCCGTCCCGCGCGTTCCATGGCCGCCGCGACGAGATCCGATGTAATTCCGGGTATCGGCTGCTCGCGCGCCGGATATATCTCGGCCAGGAAGACGCTGTCAGCAGTGGCGAGCGCCTGACCGAACGCGTCGCAGAAATCGCGCGTTCGTGAAAAGAGGTGCGGCTGAAATGCAGCCACGATTCGGCGACCCGGATACGACGCGCGCGCGGCTTGGAGCGTCGCCGCGATCTCCGTCGGATGGTGAGCGTAGTCATCGACTATGGTGACTCCGCCGATGTCGTAGAGGCGCTGGAAGCGACGATCCACCCCGCCGAATTTCATCAAGCCTTCGCGCATCGCGTCGAGCTTCACGCCGAGAGCCAAACCGACTGCGATAGCGGCGAGCGCGTTCTGGACGTTGTGGTAGCCGGGTACCTGCAGCTTTACTCCGCCGAGCGGCTCACCGTCGTAACTGACCGCGAAAGAAGTAGCGTGGCCGTCAGAGCGCACGTCGCGCGCGATCAGCCTGGCATCGTGCGATGCAACGTAATTCCAAGCCTCGTCGTATGGCCTGAGGCTGTAACGGATTATCTCCGCGCTCGCGGGCAGCTGAATGGATCTCGCTCCCGCGTCGTCGTCGCAAAGAACGATTGCGGCGGCATTGCGCGCGAAATCCGAAAAGGTCGACTTGATGTCGTCGAGATCACGGTAGATGTCGAGATGGTCGGCCTCGATGTTCGTAACGACGGCGACTGATGGAGAAAGCGTCAGAAACGAGCGGTCGTACTCGTCTGCCTCGACAACGAATAATTGGTCCGACCCGTAGCTCAAATTGCCGTTCCATTCGCCGACCCGCCCACCGGCAATGCCAGTCGGTTGGAGACCAGCGGCAGTAAGCGCAGCGGTGGTCATCACCGTCGTCGTGGTTTTGCCATGGGTGCCCGCTATTCCCACCACTTTGCCGTCGGCAACAGCGCGCCCCAACGCCTCAGCCCGCCGCGTGATTGGGATTCCACGCTCGCGAGCGCGCACCAGCTCTGGATGAGTCTTCGGCATGGCAGATGTCACGATCAGCTCGCGTGCGTCTTCGACGTGCTCCGCACTATGGCCTGTAGAAACGTTGATGCCGAGTGCTTTGAGATCTTCGGTCCAGCCTGGATTCGCGTCGCAGCCGGTCACTGCGATTCCTCGCCGAGCGAGGAGCTCTGCCAGCGCGCGCATTCCAGCGCCGGCGATGCCGACAAAGTGAATCGGACGCGGGTCGTCGCTATCGATGATCGACATTGGGCCGGATGCGTGCCTGACTACGCGTCAGCGACGCGGCTGCTGACGTGCAATCAACTCGAGGATGTGCCGCGCAATGTCCGCTGCCGCCGTCGGCCTGGCCCGCTCCAGTGACTTGGCGCGCATCGTCGAGAGCTTGTCAGGATTCGTGAGCATGGCCGTTACCGCGCCAGAAAGTGTATCGACATTCAGGTCCGATTGACGGATCATCTCCGCCGCACCGGCCGCGGCCAGCGCCTTTGCGTTGGCGGTCTGGTGATCAGCCGCCGCGGTCGGCAGCGGGACGACAATCGTCGGTATTCCCCAGGCGCAGAGCTCGGCCGTCGCCATCGCTCCGGCGCGAGACAGAGCGAAATCCGCCGCGCGATAAGCCTCCGAGATCGGAGCGATGTACGCGCGAACCTTCACCCGGTCGCTCTCGAAGTGCGCGAGCTTCTCAAAGTTGGCCTTACCTGTTGCCCAGATAATCGACAGATCCGCCGGGAGGCCGCGCGCGATCCAATTGCCTACGACGTCGTTCATCGCCTGTGAGCCCTGGCTCCCGCCATAAACCAGGAGCACACGGCCGGCGCTCGTCGGAAATCCCCACTTCGTGCGCGCCGCCGCTTTGTCGAATGCGTCAGCGGGTGGGGGCTCGATTGGATTGCCCGAGTCAAAGATCTCGGTGCGCTTTCCGGGCGACAACTGCTGCCTCGCCTCGGGAAAGCCGAGGTGAACCTGCGCCGCGTATCGGCTGAAGAAGCGCGCGGTGATGCCGGGGAACGTATTCTGTTCCTGCAGCACGAATGGAATTCGATGTGCCGCGGCGTATCCGAGCGCGAGACCGGAGGCGTAGCCGCCCGTGCCGACGAAGCACGCCGGAGAATCGCTTCTTACTTCCGCTCCTATGGTTCGCCAGGAGCCCAGAGCTCCGCGAACGGTTCTCCAATTCTCCCACGGTCTCGACCGATAGAGGGGATGCAGATCCAGCAGCTCGAAGCTGAATCCAACCTGGGGCAGAACATCGCGCTCGATTCCCCGGCGAGCCCCGATAAAAAACGGCTCGATTCGTGGCTCAGCGCGTTTCAGTGCCCGGGCAATCGCGAGGCCCGGGTAGAGGTGCCCACCCGTTCCGCCCCCGGCAAAGATGACCCTCATCGCGGCGCAGGAAGCGCGAGGAATGAAAGTGGATCAGCGGACTTCGCCCCGCGAAATACTCTTTCGCGTGAGCTTCCAATGTTGACGAGAATCCCGGTCATAACGAGCGAGAGAATCAGATTCGAGCGGCCGTAGGAGATGAAAGGAAGCGTCAGTCCAGTTGTTGGAAGCAAGCCGGTTGCCACGCCAATGTGAAGATACGCGGTGAGCACCATGGTCACCGTAAGCCCGACCGCCACCAGCTGGAGAAACGGCGATCGCGCCTTGCGCGCGATTCGAAAACCGAGCGCGGCATACACCGCAAAGGCGAGAACCAGCAGCGTCAAACCGATGAAGCCCCACTCCTCCCCAATATGTCCGGCGATGAAGTCGTCGTAGCCGAACGGCAGGAAGCCGTACTGCTGCCTTCCCCTGCCGAAGCCGACACCGAAGATCTGGCCCGAGCCGACAGCGATTAACGATTGTCGCAGTTGATAGCTGACCTCGAGCGGCGCCGACCCTGGATCAAAAAAGGCCGACATGCGCAAGAGCACGTAATTGAGTCGCTCGATCTTCACGTAGAGCAAAGGAATCAGCAGAACTCCGAGGGCTACGAAATGCCCGATCCGCACGCCGCCGGCAAACAGGATGATGCCGAGTACCAGCGTGAACATCATCGCCGTCGACAGATCGGGCTCGAGCATGACGAGGATATCGAGCGCGCCGATCACAACGAGGAACGGCAAAAGCCCCTTCGTCAGACGCCGCAACGTCGGTCCTTTCTTGACGACCAGCATAGAAGTCCACAGGACCACAGCCAGCTTCGCCAGCTCTGAGGGCTGAAGCGAGCTGCCGAACAGGTAGCGACGCGAGCCGTGCACCCGAGGGGCGATCTTCGCCGTGAACGGGAGAATGACGATGAGCAGCAGGACGAGCGACACGATCATCACCGGCCAGGCCCATTTTTCCCAACGCTCAGCGTCAACCTTGGCCGCGACGGCGAACAACGCGATGCCAACGGTCATGCCGGTGAGCTGCCGCACCAGAAGGTGCGCGTGGCCATAGCCCGCCTGCATCTCGACTATCGCGCTGGCGCTGTAAACCGTCGCCAGACCGAAGGCCAGAAATACGCCGGTGAGAATGACCATCGCCCGCGCTTCCGGCCCCATCTGCCACCGCTCGGCGGCTGTTGCTGCTGCCTCCATTACGACTCCTTCACCGCCAGCTCGCGAAATCTTTGTCCCCGCTCCTCATAATTCGAAAACATGTCGTAGCTGGAACACGCGGGTGAAAGAAGAACAGCTTCTCCAGCTTGTGCCGCAGCCCGGGCGGCCCTGATTACTTCGTCGAAATCAGAGCCCAGTCGCACAACGTCCACGACGGGTCTCAGATCCCGAGCAATAATTGATGCTGCTTCGCCGTAAGCAATCACGCGCTTCACCTTTCGCTTCACTGAGTCCGCGAGGGGCGTGTAGGCTTCTCCCTTGTGCCGGCCCCCGAGCAATAGGACGGTCGGACGCTCCATCCCGTCAATCGCGACTGCAGTTGAGCTGACGTTGGTCGCCTTCGAATCATTGATCCACTGGACTCCGGCGAATTCTCCGACGAGCTCGAGCCTGTGCGGCAGCGAGCGGAATGACTCGATCGCTTTGGCGATCCCTTTCCGCGCCTGCGGGGTCTGGTGCGATCGATCGGCGGCCATCACCGCCAGCGTTGCGGCGAGTGTGTTGGCGACGTTGTGCGCACCGAGTAGCGGCAGATCCGTGCGCGCGACCATTGGCGCTCCGAGAACTATCAGCTGACCGGAAGCGTCGACGTAACCTTCCACTTCGTCGGTCAACGAGAATTCGAACTTGTGTCCGGCGACGTGCTCGACCATTCGCATTACGGCCTTATCGTCGTGATTCACCACCCACGCCGACTCACCATTGGCATTGGAAAACAGTCGGGCCTTGTCGGCGTAGTACTCGTCGGCGTTCGCGTAGCGATCGAGGTGGTCCGGACTAAGGTTGGTCAGCACACCGACGACAGGCTTGAGCCCCGGCGTATCGTGCAGCTGGAAAGACGACATCTCCAGCGAGATCCATTTCGGCTGCTGATCGCGCATCGCGATCTCGGACAACGGCGTACCGATGTTGCCTGCTTCCACTGCTTCGAGATCCAGCCCGCGCAGGAGATGGGCGATGAGCGCCGTAGTCGTCGTCTTGCCGTTCGTACCGGTAATCGCGATTACTCTCGGGCCCTCGAGAAAGTTGAGCGCGACTTCGACTTCACTGGAGATACTGACGCCTTTGCTTCGCGCGAACGCCAACGGCTTGGCGGATGGCGGCACCCCGGGACTCGTGACGACGAGACCGGCATTGGCGAGCCGGCCGAGGTCGTGCCGGCCGATATCGACGGAGATTCCCTGCGCGCGCAGCTCCTCAGCGGTTTTGCCGGTGCCCGGCGAAGACGCGAGATCGGACGCATAAACGTTGTAGCCGTGTTTTTTGAGCAGCATCGCCACGGCGCGGCCGCTGCGAGCGAGACCGATGACTGCGATCTCACTCTCGCGCGGCGCCAGCTCGCGCGGGGTCATCGCAGCTTGAGCGTGCTCAGTCCAATGAAAGCAGCCAGCACTCCGATGATCCAGAAGCGCACCGTCACCTGCGCCTCATCCCAGCCCTTGACCTCGAAGTGGTGGTGTAACGGCGCTCGCTTGAACACCCGATGCTCTCGCGCGTAATCGAGACCGTATCGTCGCTTGCGATACTTGAACACGACGCGCTGCAGAATTACGGAGAACATCTCGGCCACAAACACTCCGCCGACGAGCAGCAGCAGGAACTCGGACTTGAGCAGAATGGAGACTGCCGCCAGCGCTCCGCCGAGAGCCAGCGACCCCGTGTCGCCCATGAAAACCTCCGCGGGATGGGTGTTGTACCAGAGGAACCCGATACACGCGCCCATCAACGCGGCGCAGAATACAGTGAGCTCCCCCGAGCCGCGCAGAAAATAAACGTGCAGGTACTGACTGGCGTCGACGCGCCCGACTACGTACGCGTAGAAGGCGAAAGTCAGGGCGGCAATTGCGGTGAGACCCGAGGCAAGACCGTCGAGCCCGTCGGTGATATTCACGGCGTTGGTGGCACCGGTCATCACGAACGTCACGAACAGCACGTACAACCAGCCGAGCCCCGCCGTCACGGGGACGATCAGGATGTATTTATAGAATGGCAGCGTCGTCGACGCGCCTGGCAGATTGGAGAGTGGATGCTTCCAGATGTAGTAGCCGACGGCGAAACCGAGCGTCACCTGCCCAGCGAGCTTGTAGCTCTCGACCAACCCGGTGTTTTTCTTCCCCGCGAGCTTCTGCTTCAGTTTCAGATAGTCGTCCCAGAATCCGATGGCGCCCATCCATGCCATGCAGATCATGGCGATGAGCACGTAGCGGTTGTCGAGACGCGCCCAGAGGAAAGTGCTGGTGAGCGTCGCCCCCAGAATGATCAGACCTCCCATGGTCGGAGTTCTTCCCTTCTGCTGGTGCGCGTCAGGCGTTCCTTCGCGGATCACCTGGTGCAGCCGCATGCGGCGGAGGCGCCGCATAATTCCGGGACCGACGATCCAGGTCAGAAGAATGGCGCTCACCGCGGCGCCCGCGGCGCGGAAGGTTATCCACTGAAACAGTCGCAGAAACCCGAAGTGCGGCAGCCCTACGAAAGGTACGAGCAGGTAGTTCAGCACTATGCGTTTGCCCAGGTCGTTAAGTGTGGAACAAGACGCTCCAGCTGCACGCCACGTGATGCTTTGAGCAGGATGATCGCGTTGCGCTGCAATCTGGCTTCGAGCATTGGCCAGAGATCCTCGACATCCGTAGCGGTGATGACCCGCTCGCGCTGATTCTGTTTCTCCAGCGCGGATGCGAACTCACCGATACCGGCCACGATGTCGGCACCGGACGCCAACGCGAGACCAGCGATATCGGCGTGACACTGCTCAGACGCCGCACCGAGTTCCCGCATCGTTCCAAGGACGATTACCCTCTGCCGTCCGCTACCAGTCCCGTTCAACAGCTCGATCGCCGCTCGGGTGGAACCCGGGTTTGCATTATAGGCGTCGTTGATGAGGGTGACGCCGCCCACTTGTTCCCACGCCGAACGCATTTTGGGCTGCGGCATACCTGCGATGCCCTGCCCGGCATCGGCGTAAGTCACGCCGCACTCGCGGGCTACGGCCAGGGCGAGCATCGCGTTGCGGAGATTGTGAAGGCCGCGCACGGGCGGACGAACCGAGACTCCTTCGATTTCGATCACGCCGAGCCCGTCGGCGCCGATTTCCCACCGGTCTGGTTTGATATCCGCGCTTTTGTCGAGGCCGGCCACAACTACGCGTTTGGCTCTACCTCGTGCTGCTTCTGCAATTTCCGGTTGGGCCGAAGCCGCAATTCCGACCTCGACACCTTCGAACGCCGCTGCTTCCTCGCGCAGCACACCGGCGAGATCGCCAAGGCCCTCGAGATGTTCCTCAGCGATAGATGTAACGAGCGATATGTTGGGCTCGGCGATTTCCCGAAGGATGGCTACTTCTCCCGGAAGGCTCGTTCCCAGCTCGATCACCGCCAATTCCGCATCCGCTGGCAGTGAAAGAAGAGACAACGGAACTCCAATCCGGTTGTTCAGGTTTCCCGTGGTGGCGTGGATTGCGAACGACCGACTCAGAGCGGCCTTGATGAGATCCTTGGTGCTGGTCTTCCCATTGCTTCCGGCAACCCCGATGACGGTCTTCCCCCACGCACGGCGCCAGTAGTTGGCGAGGGCACCGAGCGCGATGAGTGTATCGCGCACCTCGAAGACCGGCACATCGAGCGTATTCAGCTTCGGCGCCTTCGAGACCACGACCGCCGCCGCACCATCGCGAACCGCGTCGCCCAGGTAATCGTGACCGTCGAAGCGCTCTCCTTTGAGCGCTACGAAAACATTCCCCTTGCCAATCTTGCGTGTGTCGGTGGTGATTCCAGTGAACGAACCCGATCCGCGAGGGAGTTTTCCGACTGCATCGGCGACGAGAGCCGCCGCAAGTCGATCGAGCGTCCAGAATTCCGATTCTCCCACGCCGCTCAAGACTTGCTCCCCGTTATTTCCTTCACGATTTCCTTCTCGTCGAATGGATATGAAGTGGTGCCGCGAATCTGATACGTCTCATGTCCCTTGCCGGACAGCAAGACGATGTCGCCATCCGTCGCGATGTCTATTGCACGCCTGATCGCACTCAGCCGGTCGGTCAAACGCTCGTGACGTTTGTCCCGCATGCCGGCCTCGATGTCATCGATGATGACATCCGGGTCCTCAGTGCGCGGATTGTCACTTGTAACTATAGCGCAATCAGCGGCTCGCTCGGCGATCGCACCCATCAGGGGGCGCTTGCCCTTGTCTCGGTCTCCGCCGCAGCCGAAGACAACGATGAGTTTGCCGCGTGTGAACGCACGCGCCGTCTTGAGACTGCGCTCGAGCGCATCGGGGGTGTGGGCGTAGTCTCTCAGCACGGTCGGCCGCGTAGAGATTATCTCCAACCTGCCCGAGACCTGCGGCACTGTAGTTAACGCGCTCGCGACATCCCGGAGCGATTGGCCCAGCGCAATACCGGCAGCGGCAGCAGCGAGCGCGTTCTCGACGTTCACATCCCCGATCAACGGCAGAGAAATGTCGGCCGCGCCGTGGTGGGTGCGAAGGCGCCAGACGCTGCCCTCGGACGTGAACTCAACCGATTCCGCCCGCACATCGGCCTCGGCGCGAACCCCGAAAGTGAGGCGATTCTCCTGTGCGCGAAGTGATTTCCATTCGGGAGCGTCCGCGTTGATGACAGCCGTTCCGCCCGGCTTCAGGTAATCGAGGAGCAGGGCCTTGGCCTCGAAGTAACGCTCCATGGTGCCGTGATAATCGAGATGATCTCGCGTAAGGTTCGTGAAGACCACCGCATCGAACTCCAGACCATCGACTCGCCGCTGATCCAGACTGTGGGATGACACTTCCATCGCCACTGTACGGACGCCACGATCGGCCAGAACCCGCAGCACACGCTGCAGCTCGACGGGCCCGGGCGTAGTGAGTCCGCTTCCCCCGGGCAGAACTTCTCCGCTGCTCCCGAGCAGTACACCCAGCGTTCCAATCGACGCGCTCGATCCGCTTCCGTCGTCGAAGAGGTGGCGCATGATCGACGTCGTTGTCGTTTTACCGTTGGTGCCTGTGACTCCGAGCAGTCGAAGCCCACGCGCCGGCTCTCCGTAGGCGACAGCCGAAGCGAGCGCTGCGGATCGCCTTCCTTCCCGGACCTCTAGCGCCGGCAGACTGGTGCGTGAAGCATCCTCGACGATCGCGACGACGGCGCCCCGCTTCGCCGCCGCGTCGAGATAGTCGTGTCCGTCGGTGTTCCAGCCGCGAACGGCAATGAACAAGTCTCCGGGCTCGACGCGACGGCTGTCGTCCGAGATTCCGCTGACTTCGGCCGGCAGAACGCCGTGCATACCAACCAACAGGCCCCGCTCAGCGAGAGCGGTCTTGATCGCGCCTACGTTCACTTTCATTCCAGGGGTCGAGCTAACTCAACAATCGTTCCGGGAGCGGCGACGGTCCCGGCAGCCGGAGCCGTGCCGCTAGTGGCGGCAGAAAGTAGACGCACCCGGAAACCCGCGCCATGGAGCGTCCTCACCGCTTCACGCAGCGAGAGACGACTCACGTCGGGAATCGCGCGCGCGGTAACGGGGACGGGAGCCGGGCGAGAACCCGCCGGAAGATCCACGACATAAGACCGTGTCGGCGGTTCGGATTCGCGCGACGCAATGTTGCGATTGGGATCGTACGACGCAGGGTTGGGCCTGTCACGCACTTCATCGGTTCGCACGATCCTGACTGGGCTGCCACCACTCGCTTTCTCCGCCTTCGATGAAGCGTCTTTCTCGGACGCGGCCAGATCCTCGCGATTCAACGCGGCGTCGCGGGCGGAGAGGGCAGCGCGCAGCACGATTTGCGTCACCGGAGCCGCGATGTCACCGCCGGCATAGTGCGCGCCTTGCGGACTATCGAGCTTTACGAGCACGACGTACTGCGGATCATTTCCCGGGAAGAGTCCGACAAAGGACGCTGTGTAATTTCCGGTCGTGTACCCTTCGTCACGCGAAGTGCGCCGGGCGGTTCCACTTTTGCCGGCGACGTCGAAGGTCGCCAGATCCGCTTTGGTCGCCGTTCCCTCCTGCACCACCGCCAGCAACATCTTCTGCACAGTGCGTGAGACGTCGAAGGACATTACCCTCCGCACAACCTTCGGCTCAGCGCTGTAGACAACCTTCCCTTCCGGAGAGCGTATCTCCTTCACCAGGTGGGGCTCGAGCAGCTCTCCACCGTTCGCGATCGCGGCATATGCCGTAACGAGCTGTAGCGGCGTGACAGCGATCTCGTATCCCATGAGAACTGACGCGCTCGTCTGCTTCGACCACTGACGCGGTTCGCGCAGAGTACCTGCTGCTTCAGCCGGGAGTGGGACGCCGATCGGCATTCCGAAACCAAGGTCGCGGAACGTCTCGTACTTCTGGCTTGGCGTAAGACGCTGGCCGAACTCAACGATTCCAATGTTGCTGGAAAACCGAATGACGTCGGCCAGCGACAGCGACGCGGCTTTGTGCATGTCGTTGATAACGCGGCCGTCCAGCTCGAGCTGTCCGTTGTGGGTGTTCACAACATCCGTCGGAGTCGCGCGATGTTTTTCCAGCAGCGAAGCAGCGACGAACGGCTTTAGCGTCGAGCCAGGCTCGAATGGCTCCGTCACAGCCGTATTGGCGAAGCTTGTTTTCCCGACGCGGTTGCTGGCCATCGCGAGGATGTCGCCCGTGTGGGGGTTCATTACCACGATGTCACCGCCCGCCGCGTGCAGACTGTCGACGGCAATCGACAGCTGACGCTCGCAGATCTCCTGAAGAGTGTTGTTGATCGTCAAGACGACCGTGGCGCCAGGCTTGGGCTCGTCGGTCCAGCCATCCGGGGAATCGAGGGCGCGGCCATCGCGATCACGCGCCAGTCTCACTTTGCCCGAATCACCGCGCAGCAACGTATCGAGCGACAGCTCGAGACCGCTCATCGCGTTCCCCTGTCCATCCAGTTGGCCGATGATTCGCTGGATGCTGCTCGAATTGGCATAGACTCTTTGCAGAACTGGAGTCAGATGGATGCCATTCAGCTTGGATATTGGAGCCAGATCTGAAGTTGAGTACAGTCCGGGCAGATCGATCCAGCGGCGCCGACGTGCTATCGCCGCGTGAACAGCGTCCGCGTCGACGCTCGCCCGAGCGAGCGCCTTGATCACTAACGCGGTGTCCCTGACTTCCGGCAACGCGACGGCGACGCGCGTCATTTCTCTGCTTTCGACGAGAGTGTTGCCACTGGCATCGAGGATCTCGCCCCGCGGGGCTGAGAGCGACGACGCGAAAAAGTGTTGCCGCTTCGCGCGCGCCGACCACTGCTTTCCTTCCATCACCTGGACTTTGGCCGCCCGCGCCACGAGGGCGAGGGCGAAGGCGATGAAAAAGCCGTGAAGGATCGCGGTACGACTAGGGCGTTTCATTCTGGCGCGGTCTTGGAAGTATCACAACCTGCTTGTCCGTTGGCACGTGCATTCCGAGGCGGCGCTCGGCCGCCGTGCCAAGGCTTTGGCGGCTCGACGCGTCACGAATCTCGGCGTCGAGACGCGCCCGGTCGCTCTCGAGCGTCGCCCGTTTGCTATCAAGCGCAGCGAGACGCTCGGCCTCGGCGATCCCAATCGTCCGGCGCCACACGATCGAGAGCGCGATCAGAACGAAGGCACCGAGCAGAAGCGCGACGAGTGTGCGGCCACGAAAACCTACGCTGCTTTTCGCCACGCGCGCAGTCTGGCGCTCCGTGAGCGCGGATTGACAGCGGTTTCGGCGTCCGTCGCCTTCACCGCTCGCTTGGTAATCAGATCGCCAAGGCGTTTGCCGCGGCAGGTGCAGGTCAGCTGCTTTGGCGGGCAGATGCAGTCCAGGCTCCACTCGCGCATGGTGTGCTTCACCAGGCGATCCTCACCGGAATGATAGGAGATGATGGCCAGAACTCCGCCAGGTGAAAGCCGGTCGCGCAGTGAGGGGAGCGCACTGCCGAGTGCACCGAGCTCGTCGTTGACAGCGATTCGAACCGCCTGGAAGAGGCGAGCGAAGTCTCCGGGGCCGGTCCGCGCGCCGTACGCGCCGCGGATGGCGTCGACGAGATCATCGCTGATACGCATCGGTCGCCGGTCGCGCCGGCGGATGATCTCTCGAGCGAGCCGAGCCGCGCGCGGCTCGTCTCCGTAATCACGGAAAATTTGGGATAGATCGGCTTCATCGAAGGTGTTGAGCAAATCGGCAGCGGTGGCAGTACCTCGACGGTCCATCCTCATATCGAGTAACGCATCCGGTCGAAACGAGAAGCCGCGCTCTGGTGAATCCACCTGATGAGAGGAAATTCCGAGGTCGGCGATGATCCCGTCGAAGAGGCGGCCTTCGAGCTCCGCAATGCGGTCCAGCTCGCCGAAATTGCCTTGCAAAGCACGAAAGCGGCCCAGCGTCTCGTACGACGCCAGCCGCTTTCGAGCTTCATTGATTGCCGCTTCATCCCGATCTATCCCGACCAGCCTGGCGCCCGTTGCCAGCAAAGCTTCGGCGTGTCCGCCTCCACCCAGAGTGCAATCGAGCAGGTCGGTGCCTCCTTCGAACTGTCGTACGACCTCTTCGACCATGACCGGCGCATGGTAGGAGCTATCCCACCGGCCGGCCACGGCGTCCGAGTCAATCACTTACAGAAGCGCTTCACCTCATTATCGACGGCCGGCGTGAACTGCGGGATCGCCGTCATGAGCTGCGCGGCCTCGTTCGGATACTTCTGTCCGCCGGCGGGCAGGTTGATCGACGCGAGGTTGAAAGCGTCGCGCGCCGTCCGCGCCAGGTCGCAGCTCTTCTTGTCGTTCGCCAGGTTCGTCGCCGTCTGCCCGACGGAGAATGCGCTGGCTCCGACGAGGAACTTCGCGTCGACCGAAGACTGGAATTGATCGGACAGCTGAAGGAGCTTGATGGCCTTCTGGTAATCCGCGATCTCTTTCGAAGCAACCGCCGCCTTGTAGGCGTCGCTTCCTGCCTTTAACGCAATCTGCGACAGCGGGCCCGGGTCTACGCCGGCATTCTTGGCGGCCATCAGCGTCGCACCAAGGTCATCGCTCTTGTTCAAGCCGGCCTGTGCCGTCGCCAGGATATAGTAAGCCTGGGGATTCTTGGCATTCGCGGTAAGCGCCTTCTTCGCGGCGTCCTCAGCCTGTTGGAGCTGACCAGCCTTGAGCAAGGCGTTGGCGCTGAACAGAGCCAGTCCCGCGTCGTTCGGAAACTTCTTCAATCCCAACGCCGCGGCCTCAGTTGCTTTCTGAGGCTGGTTGATCGCCAGATACGCGTTAGCGTACCGCGAGTAGAAGTCCGCTGTCGCCTGGGCCGTGTCGACGCGAACCATCTCCGTTCCGACGTTGATTGCGCCTTCGTAGTCCTTGGCATTGAGGTAGACAAGCCACGCCAGATTCAGAAGCTGCGGATCACCCGGATTGTTCTGCAACAAATCGCGCATCATGGGTACCGCACGCTCAGGATGCCCGGCTTTAGCCAGCTCAGCGACGACGTCCTGCACCAGTCGGATATTCGTCGGATCCGCTGCCGCCAGAGCGATCAGGACTTCGATCCGCTTGTCGGTGTCGTTCTTTGTAGCGTAGGCCTCCGCGAGCATTTTCAGCGACGGAATGTTGCGTGGATCGTTAGCCCGAATGCGCTCGGAAACCGCGATCACCGAGTCGGTCAGCTTGAGCGAATTGTACGCTTCCGCCAGACAGGCGCCGAGAATGTTCGCGGTCGGATAACCAACGAGGCCCTGACGGGCTGCGGTTACCGCATCCTGATATTTCCCTTGCGCAACATCATTGTGGCAGGTCTCTTCAGCGCCCAGCTGGCGGCGGGCATCCTTGATCGATTTCGCAACCTGACCGGCTGCATCATCGAGCTTGGCGCCTGTCGCGCTTGGCAGGATCTGCGCCTTGTTCATATCGCGCGAAATGATCAGTCTCGAATCGATCTTGAAACCGTTCGGGGTCTTCGTGATCGACCCGTCGATATACTGGGGCGCCCGGACGAGCGTCGCCAAAGCTTTGGCGTCGCCCGGTGGAAGCGCTTCGGTCGGCGAGTAGCCGGACGAAACAAGACTGTTGACGATGTCCGCCTTCGGAACGACGACCAGGTCGCGGACATTGGTCTGCTTCTGCAGCTGGTTTCTAATCGCCTCGGCTGCCTGGACACCGAGGTCCTTGTCAGCGCTTTGTAGGACGGGAATCATAACCCGGTCCCCCGTCTTGCCGTTCTGCGCCACGAGGGGCGCGGAAACGAGCGAAGCAAACGCGACGGCAGCGAGACCAGAATGACGTAGACGTGCCTTCAATGGTATAACCTCCCAATCGGTAAACATTCTTACCCCACCCCCCAAACCGTGGGTCCCTTGATTCCTTAAGTGGGCGAGGAGGGACTCGAACCCCCGACATCCTGCGTGTAAGGCAGGCGCTCTAACCAACTGAGCTACTCGCCCGGTG